>JANRJB010000381.1:0-5941 GCA_033764265.1 Rhodospirillaceae bacterium
AAAAAAAACGGCCCCGTCCGAGGACGGGGCCGCTGGGTCGCATCGCCGACGGGCGAAAAGAACCTCAGGCCGCGTTGAGCAGCTTTTCCAGCTTGGCGGTGGCCGCTTCCGGCTTGATCCGCTCGACCGCCGCCATTTCATGGGCCAGGCGCTCGAGCGCCTGTTCGTAGATCTGGCGTTCGCTGTAGGACTGCTCGGGCTGGCTGGCGCCGCGGTGCAGGTCGCGCACCACCTCGGCGATCGACACCGGATCGCCCGAGTTGATCTTGGCTTCGTATTCCTGGGCGCGGCGGCTCCACATGGCGCGCTTGATGCGGGCGCGGCCCTTGAGCGTGGTGAGCGCGGTTTCCATGATCTTGCGGGTGGAGAGTTTGCGCAGGCCCGAATTCTCGGCCTTCATCACCGGCACGCGCAACGTCATGCGGTCGCGCTCGAAGCTGATCACGAACAGCTCGATCTTCTGGCCGGCGATGGTTTGTTCCTCGATCGTGGTCACTTTGCCGACACCATGGGCCGGGTAGACCACGAAGTCCCCGGCGGCGAATGGTATGCCGTTCCGAACGTCCTTCTTCGACTTGGGCTGCTTTTTGGTGGGCATGCGGTTCACTCCGATCCTCATTGTGCCGAACGGCACGTTTTATGGTTCGGTCGCGCCCGGGACCCCCAACACCGGCCCACTGCCTTCGGGCCGGCATCCATCCAGGACGACCACGATCCGGTGCGGCATGACTGCGCGGCACACCACCCGGGAAATTTTCTGTCCCGACACTTTGTCCCGATATTTCAGTGGGATATCGGGTTTTTTTGACGCCGGCCGGGCGAGAAAAAATAATCCGCCGGTTCCCCGACGGATCGCCGATTTTATAGCACAAGATAGGGCAAAAATACAGGCCTAAACCCAACGGCCGGTCGCTCAAGTCTTACTTTAAGTTCATCAACCGCTTCCAGGATTTGGGCTAAGCATCTGTTTTTTATTGGGTTTATCCTTCCACTCATCGGCATCGGCGGGGCTGTCGCCCTTGGCGGTGATGTTGGGCCACTTGTCGGCGTACTCTTTATTGAGAGGTGCCCAATCGGCCGCCGCCTCGTCCGAATCGGGCACGATGGCCTCGGCCGGGCATTCCGGCTCGCACACGCCGCAGTCGATGCATTCGTCGGGGTGGATGACGAGCATATTCTCGCCCTCGTAGAAGCAGTCCACCGGACACACCTCGACGCAGTCCATGTACTTGCACTTGATGCAGTTCTCGGTGACGACGTACGTCATGGGACCACTCTCCTTCGCGGCGGCGTGCTGATGCCGGCGACGCATCCGACTGTCGTAAGTTCGGGTACTCGATTTGCCGCGCGGGCGTCAAGGCCGGGGCCGGCGGGATGTCGCGTTGCGGCCATGGCGCGCGGGCGCGGCGTTGACGCGACGTTGACGGACCGGCCGCCGCGATGACCGTTGCCGCGAATGCCAAGCAGGTGCACGACGCGTCGCGCCGCAATGCGCAGCCGATCCTGGACGTATTGCGGTCGGCGCTGCCGCCGCGCGGGCTGGTGTTGGAAATCGCCGCCGGGTCGGGGTTTCACGCCGCCACGTTCGCCGCCGCGCTGCCGGGCGTGACCTGGCAGCCGACCGACGCGGACGCTGCGATGCGCGCCAGCATCGAGGCTCACCGCGCCGAGATGGGCCTGAGCAACCTGCGACCGGCGCTGGCGCTGGATGTCATCGCGTGGCCGTGGCCGGTGATGCAGGTCGACGCCATCGTGTGCATCAACATGATTCATATCTCGCCGTGGAGCGCCTGCACGGCCCTGTTCGGCGGCGCGAGCCGCGTGCTCGACCACGACGGCGTTTTATTCACCTACGGCCCGTATCGGGTGGATGGCGACTGGCGCGGCGAAGGCAACCAGGCGTTCGACCGGTCGCTGCGCGCGCGCAACCCGGACTGGGGCATCCGCGAACTGCGCGAGATTGAAGCCCTGGCGGCCGATCAGGGGTTCGTTCTGGCGGCCACGGTGGCCATGCCGGCCAATAATCTGTCACTGGTGTTCCGCAAGCGCGGCGCGCGCCGCACCGACTGAGCTATCGTCGCTGGCGGCGCAGTTTGTGCGGCGGCAGACCGGCCTGGTCGCGCGGCAGGCGCTGGGCGGCGTGCTCGGTGTACAGCGCCTGCGCTTCGGTCGGCGGACCGCGGCGGACGCCGGTGGCCGCCACAATCACCGCGCGGCGCACCGGGCCCAGCGTGATGGCCAGCGCCTGTCCGGGGCGGACCGTCGCGCTGGGTCTGTTGGCCACCACGCCGTCCACCGTGACCTGGCCATGCTCGATCATCTTCTGGGCGAGCGCGCGCGTTTTGCAGAAGCGGGCGAACCACAGCCATTTGTCGAGCCGGATGCCCGGCGCGGGTGCGGGGCGATCGGCGTTCATCCCACCAGCTGCTTCAGTCGGGCGAAGGGGGAATCGGGACTGACCTTGGCCGCGGGCGCCGCGCGCGCGGTGCGAGTCTGGCGAGCCGCGCGGCGGGCGGAGCGCCGGTCGAACCCAAACGACAACCCGCCGTCGGCCAGGCTGGCGGTGAAGCCCAGTTCGGCCAGTACGGCCGGTGCGGCTTCAACGCCGATGCCGAGTAGCGACAACTGCGCCGGCGGCAGGATCTTCGCCCCGTCGCGCGCGAGCTTGCGCGCCTCGGCGGCGAAACGCTCCAGCATGTCGATGCGATAGCCGGCGCCGGCGATAACGCGATAGCCGCACGCCAGCATGAACGCCGCCGGTATGTTGGCCGCCACCGGTAACGATACGCGCCCGGACGCGGGCAGCGCCGGCGGGTCGAGGTCGCGGTGGGCGGCGATCCACAACAGCCCGCGCAAGCGCACGGGCGCGGCCTTGAGCAGGGCCGGCACATAAACGCTGTCGAGCCCGAAGCGGATGCCGAACCGGGCCATCGCCTTGCGGTCGGCGTCGGACAGGGCCTCGAGCTGACGGTCGACGGCATTGCGGCGCACCGCGCCCAGACCTTCGGCCAGCTGGAACACGATCCCGCGCACCGGCCCGGCGATCGCGCCGGCATCTGCCGCCGCCTGAGCCTTGACCAGCGGCCCCAGCACCTGGGCGACGTGGTTCGCGAGCCAGTCGCGCAGACGCGCTTCCACCTTCAGGCGCGGCGCGGCCTCGAGCCGTTCGTCGGCCGGGATTTCGACTTGCGGGCGCAGCATGGCCGCGCCCGGCATCAGCCGGGCGATGGCCTCGCCCCGCCAGGCGATGCGCGCGCCATCGTCCAACGAGAACGCCTCGTCGCCGGACGCGCAGATCGCCTCGACCCGGGCGGCGACCACCGGGCGCAGGGCGGCGTTGGCGGCGTTCAACACCGCCCGATCGGCCGCGCGCAGGCCGGTGCGTTCGGGCGCGAAACGCAAGCCCTGTAGCCGGCCGAGCTTGTGCCCGTCGACCGTGACGCCGCCGTCGCCATCGACGTCGGCATGCATCAGATCGTCGGCCTTCAGCCGCTTGACCAGGTGCGAGGTGCGGCGGTCGACGAATTGCTGGGTGAGTTTGGTGTGCAGGGCGTCGGACAGCTTGTCCTCGATGGCGCGCGTGCGTTCCTGCCAGGCGCGCGCCGTCGGCACCCAGTCGGGCCGGTGCGACACGTAGGTCCAGGTGCGGATGGCGGCGATGCGGTCCATCAGCGTGTGGATGTCGCCGTCGGTGCGATCGATGCGCGCCACCTGCGCGGCCAGAAAGTCGTCCGGCAGGCGTTCGTCGGATTGGGTCAGGTGCTGATACACTTGGGCCATCAGGCGCGCGTGCTGCTCGGGCTTCAACTTGCGGAAGTCGGGCACCTGGGCCACGTCCCACAACAGACGCAGGCGATCGCGACCGGTGAGGCGGGATCGAACCTCGCCCTCGCGCAGCATCGCTTCCAGCACAAGCTGGTCCTCGGCCGGTGGCGGACGGGCGAGCGCCGGGTGCGGCGGCGGCGCCTTCAGGTCGGCCAGCAGGGTCTCCGGGCTGATGAAACGCAGGTCGGTGTTGCGCCAGTACAGGAACGACAGCGCCGGGAACTCGTGGTTTTCCACGCGAATCACGATATCGGGATCGAGGCCGCTGACCTCGGCCGTCACGCCGAAGGTGCCGTCGTTCATGTGCCGGCCGGCGCGGCCGGCGATCTGCGCCACCTCGGGCGCGACCAACGGCCGCATGCGGTGGCCGTCGAACTTGCCGGTGGCGGCGAAGCCGACGTGATCGACGTCCATGTTGAGGCCCATGCCGATGGCGTCGGTCGCCACCAGATAGTCCACCTCGCCGCCCTGGTAGAGCGCCACCTGGGCGTTGCGGGTGCGGGGACTGAGCGCGCCCATGACCACGGCGGTGCCGCCACGATGACGGCGGATCAGCTCGGCGATGCCATAGACCTCGGACACCGAGAACGCCACCACGGCCGAGCGCCGCGGCAGGCGGGTGAGCTTCTTGGCGCCGGTGTAGCTGAGCTTGGAGAAGCGCGGACGCTGCACGAACTGCACGCCCGGCACCAGGCGGCGGATCACCGGCTTGGCGGTCTCCGCGCCCAGGAACATGGTTTCGATCTCGCCGCGGGCGTTGAGCAGCCGATCCGTAAAGACGTGGCCGCGGTCCGGATCGGCGGCAAGCTGGATTTCGTCCACCGCCAGGAACGCCACGCGCCGGTCGACCGGCATGCTTTCCACCGTGCAGACGAAGTAGCGCGGGTTGGCGGGAACGATCTTCTCCTCGCCGGTGATCAGCGCCACGGCGTGCTCGCCCTTGGCGCGGACGACGCGGTCGTAGTTCTCGCGCGCGAGCAGACGCAACGGAAAGCCGATCATGCCCGAGGCGTGGCCGAGCATGCGGTCCATCGCCAGCCAGGTCTTGCCGGTGTTGGTGGGCCCCAACACCGCGGTGACCGGCGCGGCGGGGGGCGGAGCGGACCCGGTCGTGGAGTCAGGGCTCACGCACGATCCGATCGCGGTCTGAACGGCGGGGACGCAAGCAGCTTCAGGCGCTGGCCTTGCGCTTGTCGCGCCAGCGTTTGCGTACGTATTCCTTCAGCTGGCGTTCCATCACCGCGAACGAATCGCGGATGGCGGCGTCGATGTTGATGTGGCGGACCATGTCTTTCTTGCCGCGATTGACCACCAGTTCGTCGCCCGGCACGCCGAGCTGGATGGCCACCTGGAACGGCCGGTGGGCCTTGTTGAGGTGGGAATGAGCTTCGTGCTGGGATTCGATGACCACGCGACAGCTGGTGATGTGGTCGAATATCTGGTCCAGCTTGGCGAGGCGGGCGCGGACCTGCTGTTCGACCGCGTCGGAATGATCGAGGCCGTGGAAGGAAATCTGGGCCGGTTGATCCATCGGGGACTCCGCAATCGTGACTGAAACAACGGTTAGGCGGGGCGGGTGATGGGGTGCTGGTGCGCAGGCCTCACTTGTGCTGTTCGGCGGCGGGCTGCCTGGAAAATGATGGGCCGATTCGTCGCCGGGGGCAATGCCGGGCCGGCCCGATTTCGACTGGGGCGAATCGGCGGTGTGCCCTTGCGGTGCGGGCCATGCCGCCACATATGAGCCGCGCTTTTTGGGGCACGCGGCCGGCGCGTCCGACCGCGCACCGGGGAAAGGGACCAACGCCATGTCAGAGGTGAAAGACGCAGAGGTTCAGGGTGGGGCCGATGCCGGCGAGACCCTGTCGTTCCAGGCCGAAGTGGCCAAGCTGCTGGACCTGGTGGTCCACTCGCTGTACTCGCACAACGAGATCTTTCTACGCGAGCTGATCTCGAACGCGTCCGACGCCTGCGACAAACTGCGCTACGCCGCGATCGCCGATCCGAAACTGCTTTCGGACGACGGCGGTTTCGCCATTCACCTCGCCATCGACAAGGCCGCCAAGACCCTGACGGTGTCCGACAATGGCATCGGCATGAACCGCGACGAGCTGATCGC
>JANRJB010000416.1:0-2036 GCA_033764265.1 Rhodospirillaceae bacterium
GATTTCATTCATTCGGTGGATGACATCGGCGACGTGGCGGTGGACGCCGCCGTGCACAGCGGCATCGGCCGCGACGGCCAGGCGCTGGTAATCACCGCCGGCATGCCGTTCGGCAAGGTCGGCTCGACCAACATGGTGCGCGTCGTCTGGATCGGCGGCGAAACCGGCATCCACTAGGGCGTTCGCGCGCATGTCCCTGGCCGCCGTCACGACCGAACACCTCGCCACCTATCGCCGCGACGGCGTGGTGCACATTCCCGGCGCGTTCGGCCCCGCGTGGGTGAGCCGCCTGCGCGCGGCCTTCGACCGCATCCTTGCCGACCACGCGCGCGGCGCGACCAAGGTCCGCGTCAGCCGCTTCAATGGCAAGATCGCCATGGCCGAGGCGATCCACCACGACCCCGACTACATCGCTTGGGCGCGGGAGTCGCACGCCGGCGAACTGGTCGCCCGCGTGATCGGCGCGCGCCGCGTGCGGCTGTTCATCGACGCGTTTTTCTGCAAGGAAGGCGACCAGCCCGAGACCGCCACGCCGATCCATCACGACCTGCCGGCGTTCTGCTTCAAGGGCCAGCAGCTGCCGTCGTTGTGGCTGGCGCTGACCGACGTGGGCCCCGACGACGCGCCGCTGCAGTGCGTGCCGGGCTCGCACACCACCGACGTGCTCTACCGCCCGCCGACCTCGTCGATGGACCTGCCGCTTTTGCCCGGCTACCGCGAGCGCGCCGACATTCCGGCGTGGATCAAGGCCACCGGCGGCGAACTGAAGACCTACACCGCCCGGGCCGGCGACGTGCTGGTGATCCACCCGGCCACCATCCACAGCTCACTGGCCAAGACCACGCCGGGCGGCATCCGCATCGCCTTCACCACCCGCTGGATGGGCGACGACGTGGTGTGGGCGCCGACCATCTACACCCGCACCAACATGGTGAAGGCGCCCGAGCGGCTGAAGCCCGGCGACCCGCCGCCCGACGACGAATTCCCGGTGATCTGGCCGCGCGCCGCCGCGACGGCGGCGTGATTCTGACTGACAAAAAGCAGAAAGCCGCGGATCGCTCCGCGGCTTTCGGTACGCCCTGGGTGGTGGCGGCTTCAGGCGGCGCTGGCCGCCCTTAGCCCTGCCGCACTTTGTAGCGCGGGTTCTTCTTGTTGATGATGTAGACGCGGCCCTTGCGGCGCACGATCCGGCAGTTCTTGTCGCGCCCCTTGGCAGAGCGCAGCGAATTACGTACCCGCATGGCGGTAATCCTTCGGTGCGGCGAACCCGGTGGGCCCGCCCGGAAAAGAGGCGTGTGTATAACCAAAGCCCGGGGCCCGCGCAACCCCGCACCGGCCGATGCTAGGACCTTGAAACGCTTGCGTTTCCAGCCCCCGGCCTCATCCGACCAGGCGTGCAGAGCGGCGGCGATGCCGGCGGCGCCGGGTCGATGCAAGACCGGCAAGTCCGATCAGCACCGCGGCCAGCGTTCCGGGTTCCGGCACTGCTACATCTGTCCGCAGCGCGATGGCGACTTGAAGATTGTCGAGTGCGAACAGACCGTTGGCCCCGAAGGCATGAATCGTGAACTTGGCGGCCGCGGCGGTTGTCACGATCCCGATGAACGCCGGCGGTCCGCCCGGAACCGACAGGGATTCAATCAACTGGTCGGCGCCATCGTAAAACGACAGCAACAGGCTGTCGTCGGTGCTGGCGTTGTAGAACCCGACGCCGATCACGCCGTACGGAAAGTCGATCGGCCGAAACACGATGTCACCCTGGCCGCCGGGCGGAATGCCGCAAGCTGAGCTGTTCAAGAGCGCGTTGGGAGAGGACGCGATCCCGCCGCCGCAGTCGAGCACCGGCCACGCCACCGGATAAGTGCCGGAGCCCGCGAGCGGATCGAAGGCAATGCCAAGCGTCGGCAGCGACGAAATCTGCTGGCCGGTGGCGTAGGAGTCGAAGGTCTCGGTCGCGAGCGTACCGACTGCCAACGCCGCGGCGTTGAAGGCCGATTGGTCGGTGTACGGGGTCGCCGATACGCCCGACGCCAGGG
>JANRJB010000417.1:0-10291 GCA_033764265.1 Rhodospirillaceae bacterium
CGGCCGCGGCGGCCTGGGCCGCCGGCGCCGCCGCTTGCGGGCGCGCGGTTGCGGCGCCGCCGGCCGACGCGGCGTTGGCGGCCATGCCCTCGTCGCTCAGCGTGCGCTGCATGTCGGCGGCGACCGCGTCGTCCACCAGTCCGCTCTCGACGGCCTTGCGGATGCCGTCTTCCATGGTCTGCATGCCGTAGCGCTGGCCGACCTGGATCATGGAATAGATCTGCGGCACCTTGTTCTCGCGGATCAGGTTGCGCACCGCCGTGGTGCCGACCATGATCTCGTGCGCGGCCACGCGCCCGCCGCCCTTCTTTTTCAGCAGCACCTGGCTGATCACCGCCTGCAGCGAGCCCGCTACCATGGCGCGCACCATTTCCTTGTCGCCCGCCGGGAACACGTCGATGATGCGGTCGACCGTCTTGGCCGCGGAACTGGTGTGCAGCGTGCCCATCACCAGGTGGCCGGTTTCGGCCGCGGTCAGCGCCAGCGAGATGGTCTCGTGATCGCGCATTTCGCCCACCAGGATCACGTCGGGGTCCTCGCGCAGCGCCGACTTCAGCGCCCGGGCGAACGACTTGGTGTGACGGCCGACCTCGCGGTGATTGATCAGCGCGCGCTTCTTCCTGTGCACGAACTCGACCGGGTCTTCCACGGTCAGGATGTGCATGTCGGAGTTGGCGTTCATGTGATCGATCATCGCCGCCAGCGTGGTCGACTTGCCCGATCCGGTCGGGCCGGTCACCAGCACCAGGCCGCGGTCGATCTCGGCGAACTGCTTGAAGATGTCGGGCGCGTTCAGCTGCTCGAGCGACGGGATCTTGGTGGGGATTTCGCGGAACGCCGCCGCCGACCCGGTGGTCGTGGTGTAAGCGTTGACGCGAAAGCGGGATTCCTCGCCGAAGGCGATGGCGAAATCGATCTCCTTTTCCGCTTCGTACTCGGCGCGCTGTTCCTCGGTCATCACCGCGTAGATCATCGCCTTCACGGTGTCGGCGGCCAGGTCGCCGGTCTTGATCGGACGCAGGCCGCCGTCGATGCGCGCCATCGGCTCCTTGCCCGACACCACATGCAGGTCCGAGGCCTTGTTCTTTTGGGCAAACGCCAGCAACTCGGTAATGTCCATCATCCCCTCCGTCGGTGCGGCGCGGCCGCGCGCCGCGGCGGTCACGAATTGACTTTCAGGAAGCGCACGCGCTCGCGCACGCCGTCGATCGACGCGTCGATCAGCGTCGGGTTTTCCGCGTAAATGCGCAGGAATTCGTCGTAATGGACGATTGCCGAACCCGGCCGCCGCAACCGGTCGGCCAGGATCGCCGCGTTCAGGTGGTAGGCCGCGACGCCGGGCGCGCGGGCGATGGCGTCGCTGATGTGGGTGAAGGCCGCGGCCTCGTCGCCGTCGGCGCGTGCGGCGTCGGATAGCGCGGCCAGGACCTCGGGGCGGCCGACGCCCGACTTCACCAGGCCTGCCAGGTCGGCACGCGCCAGGGCCGCATCCAGCCGGGTCGTGAGCGCGAGGTAGCGGGCCAGCGCGGCTTCGTTCTCCGGTTCGGCCTGCAGCGTCTTGGCGTAGGCCTGCCGCGCCTCGTCGGCGCGGCCCAGCGCGTCGTACGACATCGCCACGCCCAACAGCGCCAGCCGGTCCCTCGGATCGCGGTCGACCAGGCCCTGGTATTTGTCGAGCGCGTCGGCGAACCGTCCGGCGGCGAAATCGCGCACGGCGCGATGATATGGCGTGTCGACCTCTTCGGCGGCGACCACGCTCAGAATCATGCGGCGGGCATCGCCGTTCCAGAACGCGAGCACCTTCTCGCGGTATTCCTCGCGGCGCCCGTCGTCGCTGGAGTGGTAGCGCTCCACGGCCTTGGCCCACGAGCCCTGCAGCCGGTAGAGCGAGCGCAGATACTGCGCGGCGTAGGCCACGTTGGCGGCCGGGTCGAACGCGGTCTCGAGATCGCGGAAGGCGTTGGGGTGATAACGCAGGTTGACCTGCATGCACCCCACGTCGATCGAGCGTTCGCCGTCGTCCAGGCGTTTGCGCACCGCGGCGATGGCATCGGCCTTGCGGTCGAAGTACGCGCCGTCGCCGCCCGCGTTCATCGTCCACGGCCAGGGAATGCGCTCGCCGCCGACCTCGCGCCCGGACTCCACGAACGCCACCGCCAGCAGGAGCCCGGCGGGAATTTTCAGCGACCGTTCGTACGACTGGACGAACCGCAGGCAATCGCGGATGTCGCTTTCGACCTGGGCGGCGACGGATGTCGGCGAACCGGCCGCGATGACGCACGCCAGGGCGGCGCCCAGCGCCGTGTGCTGCAGGGCCGACAGGCGCCGGAGCGTGGTCGCGCGCAGCCTGTGTGCCGCGGAGCCGATTGTCATCGTCAACCACCCATCACGAAGGATTCCCGCACGATCCCGATCCGCAGGCCTGAATCAGCGACGACGCCGATCGGTAGACCACGATATCGTCGAAGTAGTCCACGCCCGTCACCGTATTCTGCGGGCCATGCCAGGCCAGATTGTTGCCGACCGCGGCATTGTCGAACTGAGGATCGCCCGCGCCCTGCCCATGTTGGTCGGGTTTTTGATTGCCGGCGCTGTTGATGGCCAACGCGCCATCGGGGCCGTGGCTGATCACCACATAGGCGGCACCCGAGAACGCCCCTGCCGTGGCCACCGTCGTGCCGCCGGTCGTTTCTCTGACCGTGAAGTCGCCGGTAGGATAGGTCGACCCAACGCGCTCGGCGTCGTTCGCCTGGGTGAGATCGAGGCTGACGCCGTAAGTCAGCCGATTGCCGAACGCATCCGAGGCGTCGCTCTCGCTCAATCCCAGATTGACCCAAGGCACAACGCCTTTCACGGTCGCCGTGCCGGCGCCAAGGCACGCCGCGTTGGCGCATCCGGCGGTGTACGGCGCATCGTCGGTCGCGACCCCGGCATTGGCTGCGCCGAGCGCGATGTTGGTCTGGGCCGGGCAGGGCAGGCAGCCGTTGGCGATGGCGTACGCGACCAGGGCACTCTCCACGCTGGCGATCTTGGCCTTGGTTTCGGTGACCTTGGACTGCTGCACGACCGGCGAAATCGCCAGTAATCCGCCCGACAGCAACAGGCCGATCACCACCAGCACAATGGCGATTTCGATCAGGGTGAAACCGGCGGCGCGACGGTCGGCGGCGGCAACACTCATCGCGGTCCCTCGATCCCCTGTCCTCGCGGGTCCGGCGGCACGGACCACAAAGGCGTGCACTTGCCAGCCTGTTCTGCGACGGTTGCGAGTTTGCGGCAAACCAGCCCCCCGATCAAGCCGAAATTCCCGCAGATTTCAACGGTTTAGCGTGGCGTTCAGGGGCTTGATAAGCCACTTGTTTTCAGCTTTGGCCCCTGCCCATATCGACCGCCGATCTGCGGAAACTCCATGTGGCTCGACGTCATCGATCTGCGCGACTTTTACGCTTCGCCGCTGGGCCGGCTGGCGCGACGCTTGATCGCACGGCGCTTGCGCGAGGTCTGGCCCGACGTGCGCGGCGCGCGAGTGCTGGGCGTCGGCTTCGCCGCGCCCTATCTGATTTCCCTGCGCGAGGATGCCGAACGCGTCCTGGCCGTGATGCCGGTGGGCCAAGGCGTCACCCGCTGGCCCGACTCCGGTCCCGGGCTGACCTGTCTGTCCAACGAGCTCACCTTGCCGTTCGCCGACCGGTCGATCGACCGCTTGCTGCTGGTGCACTGTCTGGAAAGCACGGCCGAACCCCGCGCGCTGATGCGCGAATGCTGGCGGGTGCTGGCCGATGGCGGACGGCTCTTGGTGGTCGTGGCCAACCGGCGCGGACTTTGGGCGCGGGCCGAGCACGTGCCGTTCGCCCACGGCCGGCCCTATTCCCTCAACCAGATCACGCGGCTGTTGCGCGAGGGGATGTTCGCGCCGCTGACCAGCGCACCGGCGCTGTTTCTGCCGCCGTTCTGGTGGCGGCTGTTCGGCGCCTGGGGCGCGACCCTGGAACGCCTGGGCGCGCGCTGGTGCCCCACTTTCGCCGGCGTGTTCGCGATCGAAGCCGAAAAGCAGATCTACGCCGTGCCGTTCGACGCGGTGCCGGCGAAACTGAGAACGGCCGCGGTGGTGCGCAAGGCGGTTCCGGGCGGCGCCGGGTCGGGCCGGACCAGCCAGGCTGACGTTTAAGGCCGTCGCGCCAGCACGAACAGCGCCTGCTCGCTGAACAGGTTGGCCAGTCGCCCGGTGGGCTTCAGCCCGCGCGGCCGGCCATTGCCGTCGAGCGCGAAGCCCGCCTCGATGCGCGCGCCGATGGTCGTGCACAGGTCGATGAAGTCCAACAGTGTGCACAGGTGGATGTTGGGCGTGTCGTACCACTGGTCGGCCAGCGTCGAGGTCATTGGCATGCGTCCGCCCACCAGCAGCTTCCAGCGCACGTGCCAGTGCCCGAAATTGGGGAACGAGACGATCGCGCGCCGGCCGACCCGCAACAGGTCCATCAGCACCTCGCGCGGGCTGGTGGTGGCCTGCAAGGTTTGACTGAGGATCACGTAATCGAAGGCATGGTCGGGGTAGGCCTTGAGATCGGTCTCGAGGTCGCCGTGGATCACCGACAGGCCCTGGCTGACCGCGGCGCGCACCTTGGGCATGGCGATCTCGAGCCCGCGCGCATCCACCTGCTTGAAGGTCGACAGGTAGGCCAGCAGCGTGCCGTCGCCGCAGCCGACGTCGAGCACGCGGCTGCCGGGCGCGACCAGATCGGCCACCAGCTGCAGGTCGACGCGCATGCGCCGTCCGCTCGGCAGCGCCGTCACGGCGGGCATCTGGTTCATGGTCCGCCCGTTCTCGCGCTTCGGCGCGGCAGGCCGCGCAGTTCGGCGCAGCCGTCCAGGAAACCTTGCAGCGTGTTCTGGAAGTCGGGCTCGTCGAGCAGGAAGGCGTCGTGGCCCTTGTCGCTCTCGATCTCGACGAAACTGACGTTGGCCGCCACCGCGTTCAAGGCGCGCACGATGGCGCGGCTTTCCGAGGTTGGGAACAGCCAGTCCGACGTGAACGACACCAGCAGGAACCGCACGCGCGAGCCCTTGAAGGCGTTCGCCAGCACGCCGTCGTTGTCGGCGGCCAGGTCGAAGTAGTCCATCGCCCGGGTGATATACAGGTACGAGTTGGCGTCGAAGCGGTCGACGAAGGTGAAGCCCTGGTGGCGCAGGTAGCTTTCCACCTGGAAGTCGGCGTCGAACCCGAACGACAGCGCATCGCGGTCCTGCAGCCGGCGGCCGAACTTGCGGTGCAGCGCCGGTTCCGACAGGTAGGTGATGTGCGCGGCCATGCGCGCCACCGCCAGCCCGCGCTTGGGCACGGTCCCGCACTCGATGTAATTGCCGTGGTTCCAATCGGGGTCGGCCATGATCGCCTGGCGCCCGACCTCGTGAAAGGCGATGTTCTGCGCCGAATGGCGGTACGACCCGGCGATCGGCACCGCGGCGAACACCCGCTCGGGGAAGCGGCGGGCCCACTCCCGCGCCTGCATCGCGCCCATCGAGCCGCCGACCACGCACAGCACTTTCTCGACGCCCAGATGGTCGAGCAGCTTGGCCTGGGCGCTCACCATGTCGCGGATGGTGATGACCGGAAAGCGCAGGCCCCAGGCGCGGCCGGTGGCCGGATTGATTTCCTTCGGGCCGGTCGAGCCCATGCAGCCGCCCAGCACGTTGGCGCACACCACGAAAAAGCGGTTGGTGTCGATCACCTTGCCGGGGCCGACCAGGTCGTCCCACCAGCCCTTCTTGGCGGTCACCGGATGGGTGCCGCAGACGAACTGGTCGCCGGTCAGCGCATGGCAGATCAGCACCGTGTTGCTGCGCTCGGCGTTGAGCGTGCCGTAGGTCTGGTAGGCCACCGTCACCGGCGACAGCATCTCGCCCGATTGCAGCAGCAGGGGCTCGGCCAGCACCACGCGCGGCCCCAGGGCGGGGTCGGCGGAATCTTGGCGGAGGACCGAAGGCAGGATGGCGGTCATGGCGGCGGCGCAGGAAAACCGAAGCCGCGACTATAACAGCCTGCCCCACCCTTACACCCCGGGAATCCCCGGGAATCCATGAATTCTTTGACGGATTCGGGCCGGCCCGCGCGCCGTTTGGGCCCGCTTTCCCCTTTGCCAATCAGGTCACGGGCCACTACAACTCGGGCCCGTTTCGCCGCCCCGGTGCGCCATGGGGGGGACGGAACGGCCCCGGCCAGTATGCAAGGTTCGCGCCCATGGCGCTGCCCACGCCCCGGCCCGGCGTCTTGGACATCCCCATCTACGTGGGCGGTAAAACCCGCATCGAGGGGGCGACCCGGGTCATCAAGCTGTCCTCCAACGAAGCGGCCCTGGGCCCCAGCCCCAAGGCGGTGGCGGCCTATGCCGCCCGCGCCGAAAGCCTGCACCGCTACCCGGCCGGGGATTCGGGCGAACTGCGCGCGGCGATCGCCGAGATCGAGCGCGTGCCGGCGCGCCAGATCATCTGCGGCACGGGGTCCGACGAAATCCTCGGCCTGTTGTGCCGCGCCTACGCCGGCCCCGGCGACGAGGCGATCCACACCGACCATGGCTTCCTGATCTATCCGATTTACACCCTGAGCGTCGGGGCGACGCCGGTGGCGGTGCGCGAGCGCAACCTGACCGCCGACGTGGATGCGATCCTGGCCGCGGTCAGCCCGCGCACGCGGCTGGTGTTCCTGGCCAATCCCAACAACCCGACCGGCACCTACCTGCCGTTCGCCGAGATCGCGCGCCTGCGCGCGGCCCTGCGCGAGGACATCGTGCTGGTGCTCGACGCCGCCTACGCTGAGTTCATGACCGAACCGGATTATCGCGACGGGATGGCGCTGGCCGCGTCCACGCCCAACACCGTGGTCACGCGCACGTTCTCCAAAATTCACGGCCTGGCCGCGTTGCGTCTGGGCTGGGGGTTCGCCGCCGAGGCGATCATCGACGCGCTGGAACGCCTGCGCGGACCGTTCAACGTCAATGCCCCGGCCCAGGCCGCGGGTGCGGCGTCGATCCGCGACACCGCGCACCTCGCCCGCGCCAAGGCGCACAATGCCAAGTGGATGGGCGTCATGGTCCAGCGCCTGCGCGGCCTGGGCCTGGACCTGGCGGGCGCGGCCGGCAACTTCGTGCTGCCGAAGTTTCCCGGTGGCGCCCGCAGCGCCGCCGCGGCCGATGCGTTCCTGCAGGCGCGCGGCATCATTGCCCGGCGCGTCGAAAACTACGGCCTGCCCGACCACCTGCGCATCACCATCGGCGCCGACGACGAAAACGAACAGGTGCTGACCGCGCTGGCCGAATTCATGGGGGCCGGCCGTGGCTGACGCATCGCCCGTCTTCGGCCGCGTGGCGTTCATCGGCATCGGCCTGATCGGCTCGTCGATGGCGCGCGTCATGCGCCGCGACCGGCTGGCCGGCACGATCGTCGCCTGCGCCCGCCGACAGGACACGCTGGAGGCTTGCACGCGCCTGGGCATCGCCGACGACGTCACCACCGATTACGCCACGGCCGCGCGCGGCGCCGACCTGGTGGTGATCGCCACGCCGGTCAGCACCAACGCCGCCATCGCCGCGGCCATCGCCCCGGCGCTGAAGCCGGGCGCGATCGTCACCGACGTGGGTTCGGTCAAGCGGGCGGTGATCGACGCCGTCGCCCCGCACATGCCGCCCGGCGTGCACTTCGTGCCGGGCCATCCGCTGGCCGGCACCGAGCATTCCGGGCCCGAGGCCGGCTTCGCCGAAGTGTTCCAGGGCCGCTGGTGCATCCTGACGCCGACACCGGGCGCCGACCCCGGCGCGGTGGCGCGCATCGAGGGGTTCTGGCGCCAGGCCGGCTCGCGCATCGCCACCATGGACGCCGACCACCACGACAAGGTGCTGGCGATCACCTCGCACCTGCCGCACCTGATCGCCTACACCATCGTTGGCACCGCCGCCGACCTGGCCGACGACCTCAAGCAGGAAGTGATCCAGTTCTCAGCCTCGGGCTTCCGCGACTTCACCCGCATCGCGGCGTCCGACCCGGTGATGTGGCGCGACATTTTCCTGAACAACAAGGACGCCACGCTCGAGGTGCTGCAGCGCTTCACCGAGGATCTGACGGCGCTGCAGAAGGCCATCCGCCGCGGCGACGGCAAGACGCTGGAAGACCTGTTCGCCCGCACCCGCGCCATCCGCCGCGGCATCATCGACGCCAAGCAAGCCTGATCTTCACCGCCCGAATCGGATCGACCCATGGAAACCCAACCGCACCTGATCATCGCCAACAAGGCATATTCGTCGTGGTCGATGCGCCCCTGGCTGGCGATGCGCGTCAATCAGGTGCCGTTCCGCGAGACGGTGGTGCCGTTGGGCCAGGACGATACGGCCGCGAACATCCGCAAGTACTCGCCGGCGGGCAAGGTGCCGGTGCTGCAGCACGGCGGGATCACCGTGTGGGATTCGCTCGCCATCCTCGAGTACCTGGCCGATGCGTTCTACGACCGGCCCTGGTGGCCGGCCGATCCGCACGCCCGCGCCGTGGCCCGCGCGGTGTCGGCCGAGATGCACTCCGGATTCATGGCGCTGCGTCAGTCGATGCCGATGAACGTGCGCAAGTCGATCTCGACTCTGGTCCGCACGCCGGAGGTCAACGCCGACATCGCGCGCGTCGGCCAGATCTGGTCCGAATGTCGCCGGCAGTTCGGCGCCAAGGCCGCGCAGCCGGGGCCGTTCCTGTTCGGCGCCTTCAGCAACGCCGACGCGATGTATGCCCCGGTGGCGACCCGCTTCAAGACCTACAACGTGTCGCTCGACGTCGAGTGCCAAGCCTACGCCGACGCCATCCTGGCGCTGCCGGCGATGCGCGAATGGTACGCCGCGGCGGCCAAGGAACCGATGGTGATCGCCAAGTACGAATTAGGGTAGGGCGCCCAGGTCGACCCGCGACCAGTCCACCGGCGGCAGCTCCATCAGCGCAAGCGGACCGGCATACAGTTTGCCGTCCTGCGCGGTCACCGACACGCTTAGTTCCGGCGGCCCGCCGCCGGGCGGCGTGCGGGCGAGCAAGCCCAGAATCACCCGCGCCATGGACGCTGTGGCCGGGCGTACCGCGCCGGTGTCCGCCAATCCGTCGACGGTCTCGAAGAAGCCGTTGAAGCGCACCGCCGCCGCGCCGATCGGCTGCAGGTTCTCGTCCAGCGACACGGTGCCCGAGCCCGACAGCGCCACCGGCGGCCAGTCGAGCGTGAGTTCCCGCAACTCCAGGGTGCCGCCGGCCTGCCGCCAGGCCTCCAGCGCCTGGGTCAGCGGCGTCTTCGTCAGGGGCGCGTCGGGCCCGCGCGGCAGTTCGAGCGGGCCGGTCAGGTCCGCGACCAGGCGCAGCGTGCGCACGTCCGTGGCGAATGGCGCGACCTCGGCCTCGGGAAACGCCATCCCGGTCGCCGACGCCGCCAGGTGAAACGACCCGGAGTCCGGCCGCGGTTCGGCGATCAGGGTGGCCGCGTCCAGCGCGAAGACGCGCGTGCCGCTTGCGCCGTCGGTCACTGCGGCGCCGGCCAGCGTCGCGGTCACCGCGGCCAGCTGTCCGCGCGCCGTCAGCACCGGCGCGATGTCCAGGCGCGCGAGGGCGATGCGCGCGGCCACGCCGGGCGGCGTGAAGGCGCCGGCCAGTTCGTGCGCACCGGCCAGATCGACGGTGAACGACAAGGGCCGCCACGGGTGCGCCCACAGCCTGACTTCGGTCGTCCGCCACGACCAGCCGCCGGCGGTCACCGGCCGGCTCATGCGCCAGCCGGGCAGGGTGACGACGGCGCGGCCGGGAAAACCGCCGACCCGCGGCGCGGTGTGTTCGACCATGGTCCCCGCGTCGCGCTGCGCCGCGATCCAGTCGCGCGCCTGATTCTGCAGCAGCAGCGCGGTGGCCAGCCACGCGCCGGCGTACAGCGCGACCGCTGCAATGAACAGGCCGCCGGTCCACGCCAGCGCGCGTTTGCGACCCTGTTCGCGCGCGGAAACATCTTCAGTCATGCGCGCACCCTATCATGGCCATCGCGGCGATTTCAGGGCCGTCGGAATTGGCATTGACGGTGTCGTGCATCCATCACAGACATTCCGGCGCAAGCCGCTCCTGTCGAGAACAACCCGTGTCCGTACCCTATACACCCGTGCCGCCGCCGCCCGGCGATCCGCCGCTCGATCCCGCGGCACCGTGGGTGTTCGCCTACGGCTCGTTGATGTGGCGGCCCGGCTTCGCCCCCGCCGAAATCCGCGCCGCCAAGCTTGAAGGCTACCACCGCGAC
>JANRJB010000418.1:0-6026 GCA_033764265.1 Rhodospirillaceae bacterium
GCGATAATCCCTCCCCGCGCCACTTTGTCTCTCCGCGCCGCTCCGCGGCTTGGCGCGGCGCTGGCCCGGCTCTTCTCTCCGCGCCGCTCCGCGCCTTGGCGCGGCGCTGGCACCAACTGCGGCCCGCGCGACTTCGGGGAAGCGCGCGCCGCGGCGCCCGTCCTGACAATGCAAGGGCCGTTCCGCGGCGCGCGCTTCCCGGAGGATCGTTCCGCCGCTCCGGGAGCCAGCGCCGCACCAAGCGCCGGAGGCGCGCGGAGAGAAATTATCTACGCGGCACCGCCAGGACCTGCCCGGGATAGATCTTGTTGGCGTCGCGGATCAGCTCCTTGTTGGCCTGATAGATCACCGTGTAGCGGTCGCCGGCGCCGTAGGTCCGCCGCGCGATCCGCCACAGGCTGTTGCCGGACTGCACCACCAGCTGCCCGGGCTTCGCCGCGCCGAGCGAGGGCGCCGCGCGGGTGAACGGCACCTCGACCCGGGCGGCGATCTGGCCGTCGGGCCCGAGCTGGTCGACGCGCAGGCTGTGCTGGCCCGACGGTGCCGGATCGGTCGAGCGCAGCGACCACTGGCCGCGCGCGTCGGCGGTGGCAACGCCGAGCGGCCGATTGTCGAGATAGAGCCTGAGCTCGGTGCCGGGCGCCGCCTTGCCGGAGGGGCGGATCAGGCCTTTCGCGTCGAAATCCACGGCGTCGATCGACAATCCCTTGGCGGCGGTGACATCGCCCTGCGGCGCCGGCGCCTGCAGCACGCGGCTGTCGCCGTCGCCCTCCTTGGGCAGCAGGACGGCGAGCGGCGAGGCCGCGGCGGCGCGCCCATCGGGGCGTTCCGGCACCAGCATGACCACCGTCGAATCGGAGTCCCGGGCGGCACCGCCGGCCTCGCTGGCAGACAGGCTCAGCTCGCGCGTGCCCGGCTGCAGCGGCGCCTCGGGCAGCAGCACCCATTCGCCGCGCTTGTCGGCGGTCGCCGCGCCGATGACCGCGTCCTCGGTGCGCACCGTCACCTCGGCGCCGGGCGCGGCGCGGCCGGCGAGCACGGTGCGGCCGTCGGGGGCGACGCGGACGACGTCGAAGCTCGGGTTGACCGGCTGGGCCGGCGCCGGCTCGGGCTGCGGCGCCGGCGGGCTGGGCGCCGTCGCCGCCACGGGAGCCGGCTGCGGCGCCGGGGCCTGCCGCGACAGCCACAGCCACGCGCCGCCGCCGAACAGCAGCGCGGTCACAGCCAGGTAGATCGCATATCGTGCCACGGCGCCTCGATCATCGCGTATCGCGGCGATGCGGCGAAACTATGGCGCGCCACGCCCGGCGGCAATGATCGACGTCACGCGCTTGACCGAATCTGTCGCTACCGTGACAGTTCGGTCACCCAACAGGGAGAGCGCCTACGTGAAGCAACCACGCCGCGTCGAGGTTTGGGATCTGCCGGTCCGGGTGTTCCATTGGGCGATCGTCATCCTGGTGGTGGTTTCTTTCATCAGCGCCAAGCTCGGCAAGATGGAGCTGCACCTGTGGAGCGGCGCGGGCGTGCTGGCGCTGGTGCTGTTCCGCCTGGTCTGGGGCTTCATCGGCAATCCATATGCCCGCTTCGCCAGCTTCGCCTACGGGCCGGTGGCGGCCATCGGCTACCTGCGCGACTGGCTGCGCCGCCCGCACGATCCGCAGCGGCGGCACTACCTGGGCCACAATCCGGTGGGCGGCTGGATGGTGTTCGTGCTGCTGGCGCTGCTGCTGTGGCAGGCGACCATCGGGCTGTTCGCCAACGACGACATCCTGTTCGACGGGCCGCTCAGGAAGCACGTCAGCGACGCCACCACCGCCACGCTCACCAGCTGGCACAAGCGCGGCGAGTGGATTTTCTATGGGCTGGTCGGCATGCACGTGGCGGCCGTGCTCGGCTACCTGGTGCTGCGCCGGGAGAACCTGGTCGGCCCGATGTTCACCGGCCGCAAGGCGATCGAGCCCGAGGTCAGGCCGGTGGACGAGGCCCCGGCCAAGCGGCCGAGCCTCGTCCTGGCCCTCATCGTCCTGGCGATCACCTGGGGCGGGGTGATCGCGGTCATCAAGCTGGCCTGAGAACCGCCTACTCGACCTTCTTGTCGAGCTTGTAGGGCTTGTGGCAGCCGCCGCAGGTGGCGCCCACCGCCTGCACCGCGGTCAGCAGCTTCGGCGCCTCGCCCGACTGGGCGGCCGGCACCAGGCCCGGGGCCGCATCCTCGAACGCCTTCGCCGCCTTCTCGAAACCGGCCCAGTCGGTCCAGATCTCGGCCTTGGCCGCGCTGCCCTTGCCGGCGGTGCCGCCCTTGAACATCGCCACGGTGTGCTTGGAGTTGGCCACCACGCCTTCCGCCGCCTTGACCGTGTCGGCGTTGATCGGCGCCTCGCCCTTGGCCGACATGTTCAGCGCCTTCATGTGGCCGCCGGTCGCCTTCATCGTGCTGGTGCGCTTCTCCAGCGTGGCGTCCTGGGCGATCGCCACCATCGCCACGCCGGCGGAAAGCACCGCCACCAGGGCAAAGCCCCCGAAATTCTTGTTCAACAGACCACGCATTGCTGTCCCTCCTGGATGTCCCTGGCCGTCCCTGTTCCGCGGACCGCCCGAACTAACACGGCCCGCACCCGGATTATTCCCCGGCCCCCCGCCCCGGGACAATGGCGCTGGACATTCCGGGCCGGCTTCGTCAGGTTGCGCCGCCCATGAGCACCCTTTCGGCGCTTTGCGTGTATTGCGGCTCACGGCCGGGCGACGACCCGGCCTTCACCGCGGCGGCCCGGGAGCTGGGCGCCATCCTGGCGCGCGAGCGCATCCAGCTGATCTACGGCGGCGGCGGCATCGGCCTGATGGGCGAGGTCGCCCGCGCGGTCATGGCCCATGGCGGCGAGGCGATCGGCATCATTCCCAAGGTGCTGGAGGGCCGCGAGGTGGCCCAGGGCGGCCTCACCCGCATGGAGGTGGTGCCCGACATGCACCACCGGAAGCGGCGGATGTTCGACCTGGCGGATGCCTTTGCCGTGCTGCCGGGCGGCGTCGGCACCTTGGACGAGACCGTCGAGATGATCACCTGGGCCCAGCTCGGCATCCACCAGAAGCCGATCCTGCTGGTGGACGTGGCCGGCTATTGGGCGCCGTTCATCGCCCTGCTGGACCACATCGTGACGCGCGATTTCGCCACCGAACGGACACGGGATTTCTATGCCGCGGTGCGTACGGTGACCGATCTTGTTCCCACGGCGCGGGCATTGCTGGCGCGCTGACCCGGCGCTATGGTCCGCCACCTTTGTAAACCTGTGACGTGCGGGAGACGCTGATGGCGAAGATCAAGGTGAAGAACCCTGTCGTCGAGCTCGACGGCGACGAGATGACCCGGATCATCTGGGACTTCATCAAGCAGAAGCTGATCCTGCCCTACCTGGACGTGACGCTGGAGTACTACGACCTCGGCATCGAGCACCGCGACAAGACCAACGACCAGGTCACCGTGGACGCCGCCAACGCCATCAAGAAGCACGGCGTCGGCGTCAAATGCGCCACCATCACCCCTGATGAGGCGCGGGTCGAGGAATTCAAGCTGAAGCAGATGTGGAAGTCGCCGAACGGCACCATCCGCAACATCCTCGACGGCACCATCTTCCGCGAGCCGATCGTCTGCAAGAACGTGCCGCGCCTGGTGCCGGGCTGGACCAAGCCGATCGTGATCGGCCGCCATGCCTACGGCGACCAGTACCGCGCCACCGACTTCGTGGTGCCCGGCAAGGGCAAGCTCACCATCCGTTTCGAGCCGTCGGACGGCGGCAAGCCGATCGAGCGCGAGGTGTTCAACTTCCCCGGCTCGGGCGTCGCGCTCAGCATGTACAACCTGGACGAATCCGTACGCGGCTTCGCCCGGGCCTGCATGAACTACGGCCTCAACCGCAAGTGGCCGGTCTATCTCTCGACCAAGAACACCATCCTCAAGGCCTATGACGGCCGCTTCAAGGACATCTTCGAGGAGGTGTTCGTGCAGGAGTTCAAGGCCAAGTTCGACGCCGCCAAGATCACCTACGAGCACCGGCTGATCGACGACATGGTCGCCTCGGCCTTGAAGTGGAGCGGCGACTTCGTCTGGGCCTGCAAGAACTACGACGGCGACGTGCAGTCCGACACGGTGGCGCAGGGCTTCGGCTCGCTCGGCCTGATGACCTCGGTGCTGATGACGCCGTCGGGCGACGTGGTCGAGGCCGAAGCCGCGCACGGCACGGTGACCCGGCACTACCGCGAGCACCAGAAGGGCCGCGAGACCTCGACCAACCCGATCGCCTCGATCTTCGCCTGGACGCGCGGCCTGATGCACCGGGCCAAGCTCGACAACAACAACGACCTCAAGGTGTTCGCGGAAGCCCTGGAAAAGGTCTGCGTCGACACCGTCGAGGCCGGCCAGATGACCAAGGACCTGGCGATCCTGATCGGGCCGAAGCAGCCCTGGCTCAGCACCAACGCCTTCCTCGACACGCTGGACGCCAACCTGAAGAAGGCGCTGAAAGCCGCGTAAGCAGGTACCAATCGTGGCTACGGATGGCCGGGCCCCTGCCCGGCCATTCTTTTTTGTCTACCGCGCCGCGATTAGCGCGTCCGCCAGCTCGGCAAATCCTGGGCCGCCCTCGGAGGGTGTGATCCAGGCCGGGAAGTGAGTCAGCCGGTCGGCCCACTGCATGACGTTGGCGACGCCGACCGCGTTGGGGAAGAAGCGGAACATCGGCTCGTCGTTCGGCGCGTCGCCGGAGAACACCACGGTCTCCGCCGCCGCGTCGACGTCGATCCCGAAGGCGCCGGCAAGGCAGCGCCGCGCCATCGCCAGCTTGTCCCAGTCGCCGAACCAGCCGTTGACGTGGATCGAGCTGACCTTGGCGACGGCACCGGCTGCCTCGAACAGCGCGACGATGCGGTCGATGCCGGCCTTGTCGAGCGGCGGCACGTCCTCGCAGAAATCGATCGCCAGATCGCTTTCGCGGTAGGCCTGGTCGGACGCGATGGCGCTGCCCGGCACCTCGGCCAGGATGCGCCGGCCGAGCAGGGTGAGCCGCTCCCGGTTCGCCGCGCGGGTCGCCTGGTCCTGCCACCAATGCCGCTGCATCACCCGCTTCTGCTGGTCGTAGCGGAACCAGAAGGCGCCGTTCTCGCCAACCACGGCGTCGACCGGCCACATCCGAGCAAAATGGTCGCACCAGCCGGCCGGCCGGCCGGTGATCGGCACGACGATGAAGCCTTGGGCGCGCAAGCGCTCCAATGCGCCATAGGCCTGCGCGCCAAGCCGGCCGTGGTTGGTCAGCGTGTCATCGATGTCAGTCATCACCACGCGCACGCGCCGGCGGGCGTCGAGCGGGAACGCGGCCAGGGGGAGGGGCTTGGTCATGTCACGGCGGCGCGCTGCTGGAAGGCCGGCCGGTCCCATTCGCGATGCTGCATCACCGCGCCTAGATGCGCGACCGCGTCCCACACGTCAACATGCCGCAGGTAGAGCGGCGCGAAGCCGAAGCGCAGCAGGTCGGGGGCGCGGAAATCGCCGATCACGCCGCGCGCGATCAAGGCCTGCACGATGGCGTAGCCTTGCGGGTGGCGAAACGACACCTGGCTGCCGCGCGCCATGGCGTCGCGCGGCGAGGCGAGAACCAGCTCCGGGACGCGCCGCGGCACCAGATCGGCGAACAGCGTGGTCAGCGCCATGCTCTTGGCCCGCACCGCCGCCATGTCGACCTGGTCCCAGACCTCCAGCGCCGCGTCGAGCGCGGCGAGCGACAGCACCGGCGGCGTGCCGCAGAGCAGCCGGTCAGTGCCGGCCGCCGGCGCGTAAGCCGTGGCGAAGTCGAACGGTCGCGCATGGCCCATCCAGCCGCTCAGCGGCTGGTCCAGCGCCGCCTGGTGGCGGCCTGCGACGAAGGCGAAGGCCGGCGCGCCCGGCCCGCCGTTCAGGTATTTGTAGCCGCAGCCGACGGCGAGGTCGGCGTTCGCTGCCGTGAGATCGACCGGCAGCGCCCCGGCACTGTGCGACA
>JANRJB010000419.1:0-7691 GCA_033764265.1 Rhodospirillaceae bacterium
CGGCGACGCGGCGGTCGCGGCCGGCAAGGCCGGCGAGACGAGCCTGATGTCGGCCTTGGGCACCATCGCCTTCCCCAATTCAGGCAAGCCCGCCGCGCAAGACCCGTTCCTGACCGGGGTGAAGGCCTTCTACAGCTTCGAATTTGACGAAGCGGGCGAGGCGTTTCGCGCCGCCCAGGCCGCCGATCCCGGCTTCGCGCTCGCCTACTGGGGCGAGGCGATGAGCTACAACCATCCGCTCTGGGCCGAACAGGATTTCGTCGCCGCGCGCCGTACGCTCAACCGGTTCGCGCCGACGCCGGAAGCCCGCGCCCAGAAAACCCCGGCCGGGCTGGAGCGCGACCTGATGCAGGCGGTCGACGTGCTCTACGGCGAAGGCGACAAGCGCAGCCGCGACGAGGCTTACCTGAAGGCGATGCGGCGGCTGCTCGAGGTCCATCCCGATAACGACGAAGTGGCCGCGCTAACCGCGCTTTCGCTAATGGCCACGGTGCGCCCCGGCGAGCCCAACTTGCGACGCTTGTTGCAGGCTGGCGCGCTTGCGCAATCGGTGTTCGCCCGCAATCCCAACCATCCGGGCGCGGCGCACTTCATCATCCACGCCTTCGACGACCCCGATCACGCCATCCTGGCGCTGCCGGCGGCGCGCGCCTATGCCGGCATCGCGCCCGACGCGCCACACGCCCTGCACATGCCCTCGCACATCTTCGTGCAGCTCGGCATGTGGGACGGCGTGGTGGCCTCGAACGACGCCGCCTACAAGGCCGCGGTCGCCCACGCCGCACGCAAGAATCTGACGCGCGGCCGCGATGACTTCCACGCGCTGTCGTGGCTGCAGTACGGAAATCTGATGTTGGGTCGCTTCGACGCGGCCCGCGAGAACCTGGCATGGGCGCGGGCGACCGAACGCGATCACCCGAATGCCCGCGTTCATGACGGCGTGCTGTCGATGCTGGCGCGCTACGTGATCGAGACCGGGCGCTGGAACGAAATGCCGCTCGACATCGCGCCCGTGGCGGAGAAAGCCGCCGAACACGGCGGTGAACACGCCAAACACCGCGACGGCGGCAACGTCGACCTGCAATTCGCCGCCGGGCTGGCGGCCGCGCGGCTGGGCAAGGCCGACGCGGCCGAACGCGCGCTCGCCAACATCGCCGCGGCCCGCGCCCAGGCCGAGAAGCAGCCGGCCGGCGCCTACCGCGCCAAGACGATCGCCGTTGTCGAACACCAGTTGGCCGCCGAGATCGCGGCGGCCAAGGGCGACGCGTCGGGGGCGGAAGCGCGGCTCAAGCAGGCGGTGGCGCTGGAAGCGACCATGGACCCGCCCTCGGGCCCGCCGCAGCCGATGAAGCCGAGCTTCGAGCAGTACGGCGAATTTCTGCTGGCGGCGGGTCGCACCGCCGAGGCCGCCGCCCAGTTCGAGCAGGCGATGCTGCGCACGCCCAACCGCACGCCGTCGGTGCGCGGTCTGGCCCAGGCCCGGCCCCAGGCGGCGGAGACGGCGGTGGCGCGCTAGCGGAGCGGATCTCAACTCCGAACGAGGGCATGCACCGGGGTCAGGCCGATCAGAACCCGCCGGCCCGCAGCGTAAAGAATCCTGACATGCCCAAGCGTGGGACATTATGCCAATGAAATCAGGGTGTTTGCGCCCGGCGGACACCGCCAGAGCGGTGCCGGCCCGTCAGGAATCTTTACACTTGCCGTGACCTAACCCCGACTCTCGCACGCAACATCCTGGAAACAGGCACTTTTTTGAATCTGGCATGCGGATTGCAGCGAATAGAAGAAAACCGGTGCGTGTTGGCGGAGCGAGGAACGATTGGCATGAATGATGACGTGATGTCTGCCACTGAAAGACCGGCTTGGCGTCGTACCGTCGCAGCGGGCGCAATCGCCGCAGCGATGATCACGGCCGGTTGGCTTTCGCCGGCGGCGCAGGCAGCGCCGTTCCTCGCCAGCGTTTCGAATTTCGTGGTGTTCGGATTGGCCGGCGGCGACGTCACCATCAACTCGGCAACGTCGATCAGCGGCAATGTCGGATACGCGGCCAACGTCACCAGCACGACCAACCAAAAAGTCGACAGCTTCACCGGCGGCGTGTTCGTTCACTCGACCGCGACCTTCAACTACACCCCCGCGACGTTCGCGCCGTCGGGCGGCATTACCGTCGGCGGCGTGGCCAATACGCAGCTCAACCAGGCCAACGCCGACGCGCTGGCGGCAGCGGGCATAATGGCGGGCCTGGCGTCCACCCATGCCTCGCTCGGCAATGTGGTCGACAACCAAAACGTCGCCGTCAATAGCCTGGGCGCCCTGAACGTGATCCCGATAGCCTCGCTCAAGCACAAGGAAGACACCTTCACGATCACCGGCGGTGCCAATGACGTGTTCGTTTTCAACGTCGCCGGCAATTGGGATTACGACAACAGCCAGATCGTGCTGAATGGCGTCAACGCCAACAACGTGTTCTTCAACTTCCTCAGCGCGGCGGCCGAAATCGCCATCGGCAAGGCCGGCACGGTGTTCCAGGGCACGATCCTGGCGCCGCAAGGCTCGATCGACTACCACAATCCGGCGAGCTTTACCGGCCGCATCATCGGCCTCGACATCAACCTGCACTCGGATTTCAACATCGCCGCCCCGTTCGATCCGCCGCCACCGCCATCCGTGCCGGCGCCTGGATCGTTGGTTTTGTTCGCGCTGGGGCTGTTGGGTCTGCTGGTCGCGCGGAGCCGTCACATGTGCGCGACGATGGTCTTGGTCTCGAGGTAGAGTTCCAGGCTTTCCTTGCCGAACTCGCGGCCCCAGCCCGACTGCTTGAAGCCGCCGAACGGTGCGTTGATCCCCGCGAGCCCGTGAGTGTTGATGCCCATGGTGCCGGCCTTCACCCGCGCGGCCAGCTTGTGGGCGGTGGCGAGGTCGCGGGTCCAGACGCTGCCGACCAGGCCGTAGTCGGTGTCGTTGGCCAGCCGCGCGATGGCCTCCAGATCATCGGTGTCGAATGGCTGCACGGCGGTGACCGGCCCGAAAATTTCCTCGCGCACGATTTTCATGGTGCGGTTGGCGCCCGCGAACACCGTCGGTTCCATGAAATAGCCCTTGCGCGCAAGCCGATTGCCGCCGGTGATGAGGGTGGCGCCCTCTTTCGGTCCGGCGGCGACGTAGCTCTGCACGCGGGCCAACTGCTCGGCCGAGATCAGCGGCCCGATCATGTTGGCGGGGTCCAGTCCGGGGCCGATCTTCATGGTCTTCGCCACCGCCGCGACGCCCTCGACCACCATGTCGTAGATTTTGCGGTGGGCGAAGATGCGGCTGCCGCACATGCAGTTCTGGCCCTGCAGGAAGAACGCGGCGAAGGCGGCTGCCGGAATGGCGCGCTCCAGGTTGGCGTCGGGGAAGATGATGAAAGGCGACTTGCCGCCCAGTTCCAGCGACACTTTTTTCAGGTTCCCGGCCGCGGTCTTGAGGATGATGCGGCCGACCTCGGTCGAGCCGGTGAAGGCGACCTTGTCCACGTCGGGGTGCGCGGTCAGCGCCGCGCCCGCGGTTTCGCCATAGCCGGTGACGATGTTGACCACGCCGGGCGGGAACCCGGCCTCGCCGATCAGTTCGCCCAGCACCAGCGCCGACAAGGGCGTTTGCTCGGCCGGCTTCAGCACCACCGTACAGCCGGCGGCCAGCGCGGGGCCCAGTTTCATCGCCGCCATGCCGAGCGGGTAGTTCCATGGCGTGATCTGGCCGACCACGCCGATCGGCTCCTTGCGCGTATAGGTCAGCACCTCGACGCCCGACATGGGCGGGTCGACCGGGATGGTGTCGCCCAGGATCTTGGTCGGCCAGCCGGCGTAGTAGCGGAACATGCTGGCGGCCAGCGGCACCGCCATTCCGCCAGCGGGGTTGAGCGGCATGCCGTTGTCGAGAATCTCCACTTCGGTCAGCTTCTGGCCGTTGGCCTCGATCAGTTCGGCCAGCTTCCACAACAGCTTCGACCGCTCCGACGGCGCCATGCGCGGCCACGGCCCGCTGTCGAAGGCGTGGCGCGCCGCTGCCACCGCGCGGTTGACGTCGGCGGTCTCGCCGGCCGGCACGACGGCGATGCGGGTCTCGCTGGCGGGATCGAAAACCTCGATCGTCTTGCCCGACGCAGCGTCTTCCCATTCGCCGCCGATCAGCAGGCGATGGCGCTTGCTCAGGAAGTCGGCGGTGGCGGGCGCGAGCGCGGTGGCGGTGGACATGGGTTCGCCTTTCTCCGTCTCAGACGGGCAGCCCCGGCACCTGGTAGGGTACCTGGGCCCGCAGTTTGTCGATCTCGGCCATGGTCGTGGGCGGGGCCGTCCACAACGGCGCCTTATCGCGGATGATCGCCTTCAACCAGGTGTTCGGGATGTCGTCGAAGGTGGCGTAGCGCCAGCCGTGCTGGTTGGCGATGCGGCCTTCCAGGTTGGTGCCGACCCAGCTCATCTGATATCGCGCCGGCAGCTCCGATATGCGCGGGCCGTTGTCGAAGTAGTCGTAGACCTCGCCGCTGGTCGCCACCGGGCCGCCGGGGCCGGGGCGCACCGGAAACGAGGCGTAGTTGACGTGCACCTGGTCGGCGATGCGGTTGACGGTGTAGGTCACGCCCGCGCCGCCCGTGCGGATGGCGCGCAGGTCGTGGCTTTCCACGGCGTAGTCGATGCGGCCGTCGACCAGGGTGAAGGTGCGCACCTGGTAGGCGAAAATGCTGGGCCGTTCCGGCTTGCCCGAGGTGGGGTTGGTCGCCATGTCGTCGCGCGCGGGGTCCATGAAGAAGAATATCTTGCGCGACAGCGACACCGCCGATGTCGCGCTGCGGAAGGCCTTGGGCGTGACCCATGTTTCGACGCCGACCATGCGGCTTGCAACCTTGCCGCCGTCCTTGATCGGGCGCACCAGACCGTCGGAGTACCAATAGGCCGGTTGCCCGTCGTCGCCGCCACGCATGGCGATCCAGGCGTTGAAATCGTCGCGCGTGGTCTTCGGCATCTGCGCCTCGCTGGGGGATGCGGCCAGCACGCCCAGGGCGGCGGCCAGGGTGGTGCGTCGGGACAACTCACTCATGGCGAACTCATGTGTTGCGATCCCGTGAATGTCGGGGGGACCGCACCGTAGCGGTCGGCCCCGGGGCCGGGCAAGCGCGAGCGGATGTTACGCATTGTTGCAATCCAATACGCGGTCCCCGGGACAAACCTGCGCACGGTGCGACGCGCTCCTGTAGACTGGCCGCTGGGTGTGAACGAAGCGGGGCCGGGTGTGGTTCGCCGATTGTGTCTGAAATTTTTTCTCAAGGTGGCGCTGTTATCCACAAGCGTGTTGGTTGCAGAAGCGCGGTCCGGGGCCGAAGCTCAGGACCCCGGGCCGAGTGCCGCCCCGCCGACCGAAGCCGCGGCGGCGGTCTATCCGGCCGATTTTTTCGCCGCGTACCGGCCGATCACGCTGTTGGACATGCTCGACCGCATTCCCGGCGTGTCGCTCGCGTTCCGCCAGGACGAGGAGCGCCGGGGGCTGCGCACCAACACCGACCAGGTGCTGATCAACGGCAAGCAGATCTCGGCCAAGGACAACAACAGCCTGGCCGTGCTGCGGCGCATCTCGGCCGCGCAGGTGGAGCGCATCGAGGTGATGCGCGGCGCGGTGGCCGAACTGGAGATGACCTCGGCGCGCATCGTCAATATCGTGCTCAAGGCCGAGGGCCGGCACACCTGGTCGTACTTCGTGGGGGCGTCCAAGTACCGCGACGAAACGGTGCGGCCGCTGGGTTCGGCCGGCTACGCCTACGATTCGGTGGATTTCAACGCCAACATCGCGGTCCTGTCCGACCTCAGCTACCGGCCATGGCAGCGCTTCGAGGTCAGCCGCGCGCCGGCCGGCGCGCTTCTCAGCGATCTTCGCGATACCGAGCAGGCGTTGAACCAGTTCTATCGGCTGTCGGGAAACTTCGACTTTCGCTTGCCCGGGGATCGCGAGCTGCAGGTCAACGCCTTGATCCAGCACCGCGACATCGACCGGGAGAAGCGACAGGTGCTCCGCGGCCTGACGGCGGGCGCGCCGGTGATCGGCGCCGACACGCTTGAAAACGATATTCGCAATCGCGAGAACGGCGAACTCAGCCTCGATTACGAATTCCCGCTGGGCGCGGCCGGCAAGTTCACGGCGGTGGCGTTCTTCAACATCGAGAAAGAAAACAAAGACCGCGACGTCGTCAACCTGATTGCCGCCGGCCAACCGCGCATCGCGCTGGAGGACCGCAAGGACCTGAAGACCGAGTCGATCCTGCGCGGCACCTATGATTGGCCGTTGACCGAAGGCCAGACCGCCAAGGCCGGCATCGAGGCCGCGCTCAACACCCAGGACTCGGAGTTCGATTTCTTCACTTTCGCCGGCGTCACGCCGGTCCGCGTGCCGATCTTCAACAGCGACAGCCTGATCAAGGAGTACCGCGCCGAGATTTTCGCCAATCACCGCTGGGAGCCAAACGCGCGCTGGCAGGTGGAAAGCGGCCTGACGGTAGAACTGTCGGACCTGAACCAGAACGGCAGCGACGTCGACAGCTCGCGCGCGCTGCAATACCTCAAGCCAACGCTGGAGGTGTTCTACAAGCCCGGCGCCGACGACCGGCTGTGGCTGTCGCTGCGCCGCGACGTGAGCCAGTTGGATTTCCTGGAGTTCGTCGCCACCATCAAGGACGACGACCAGGAGCTCGAAGCCGGCAACCCCCGGCTCAAGCCGGAAAAATCGTGGGATCTTGAAACCGGCTGGGAACACAAGCTGCCCAACGCGGGCGGATTCCTGTCGGCGCGGGCGTACTACCGCGATGTCAGCGACGTCAGCGACAAGATTTCGTTCGACGGGCGCGTCTCCCAGCCCGGCAACATCGGCGATGGGCGGGAATACGGCGCCGAACTGGAAGCCAGCCTCAAGCTGGCCGGCCTCGGCCTGTGGGACGGCACGCTCACCAGCACTTACCTGCGCCGCAGCACGCGCGTCACCGACCCGTTCAGCGGTGCCAAGCGGCGCGCCTCGGACGAACCGGCGTACGAACTCAGCGTCAACTACAAGCACGAGATCAAGCCGCTCGACACGCTGCTGACATTCATCGTCAGCAAGCAGGGGCAGGAGTTCGACTTCGAACTCGACAACGCCGAGCGCGAAGTCGACCAACTCAGCCTGTCGATCTTCGCCGACTACAACCTGTTCAAGGAATTCTCGATCCACGCCGAGGTCGGCAACATCCTCGACCGCAAGAGCATCCGCGAACGCACCTTCTACCTGGTCAACGCCATCGACGGCCGTGTCGGCCGCCGCGACCGCCGCGAGGCCACCTGGGGCCGCTACTACCTGATCGCGTTCAAGGGGCAGTTTTGATGTACGCGCCGGTTTTCACCAGCCTCGCCGCCGCGCGCCCCGCAAGCCGGCCGAGCGCGGTCGCCGCGAGCAGGCCGTTGCCGGCCAGGTAGCCGGAGTTGCCGGGCCCGGAGATGCCGCGCGCCGCGCCGCCGCCGGCGAACAGGTTGGGTAGCGGACGCTTGTCGGGGCGAAGGACGCGCGCGTCCTTGTCGACCACCAGCCCGCCCTGGGTATGGAACAGCGCGCCCGATACCTTCACGGCCTTGAACGGCGGGGTCAGCACCTTGCCCTTGGTGAAGTCGCGGCCGAACGGATCGCGCGTTTCG
>JANRJB010000438.1:0-5032 GCA_033764265.1 Rhodospirillaceae bacterium
GCCAGGATGCAGCTTTGCGGCGGGTTGATGATCGCGGCGAATTCCTTGATGCCGTACATGCCGAGGTTGGAGATCGAGAAGCCGCCGCCCTGGAACTCCTCGGGCTTGAGCTTCTTGTCGCGGGCGCGCGTCGCCAGGTCCTTCATCTCGTTGGAGATGGCGGCCAACCCCTTGCGGTCGGCATGGCGGATGATCGGCGTGATCAGGCCGTCGGGTGTGGCCACCGCCACGGACACATCGACGTTGTCGTAGCGGCGGATCGCCTCGTCGGTCCAGGTGGCGTTGGCCGCCGGCACCTTGCGCAGGGCCAGCGCCACGGCCTTGATGACGAAGTCGTTGACCGACAGCTTGTAATCGGCGCCGGCGCGGCCGTTGAGATCGGCGCGCAACTTGAGCAGGTCGTCGATCAGGCAGTCGACGGTGAGATAGAAGTGCGGGATCGTGAACTTGGACTCCGCCAGGCGCTTGGCGATGATCTTGCGCATGGAGGAGTTCGGCACTTCGGTGAAGGGCTGGCCGAAGTCCGGCACCGGCCCGGCATGAACCGGGGCACGGGCAGCGGCCGGCGCGGCGCCAGCCGGCGTCGGCTTGCGCGCAACGCCACCGGTGATGGCCTTTTCGATGTCGGCCTTGATGATGCGCCCCTGCGGGCCGGAGCCGTTGATGGCCCCGAGATCGATGCCGGCCTGGCTCGCCATGCGCTTGGCGAGCGGGCTGGCGATCGCGCGGTCGGTGTTGGCGGGCGGGGCAGCGACCGGCTTGGACGCCACGGCGGGCGCCGCGCTCGCGGCCGGCGCAGGCGCCGTTGGGGGCGGCACGGCCGCGGCCGGCTTCGCCGCGGGTGCGGCCTTGATCGCGCCGGCGTCCTCGCCGTCGCTCAAGAGCACGGCGATCGGCTGGTTGACGGCCACGCCCTCGGTGCCTTCCGCAACCAAAATCTTGCCGATCTTGCCCTCGTCGACCGCCTCGAACTCCATCGTCGCCTTATCGGTCTCGATCTCGGCAATGATGTCGCCCGACTTCACGGCGTCGCCTTCGCGCTTCAGCCACTTGGCGAGCTTGCCCTCGGTCATGGTCGGCGACAGCGCCGGCATCAGAATTTCAATCGGCATGGACGGGGTTCCCCTCAATCCCGGTAGCAGACCGCCTTGGCGGCGGCGACGATATCTGTGACTTGCGGCAGCGCGAGCGCCTCAAGGTTTGCGGCATAGGGCATCGGCACGTCCTTGCCGGCCACGCGCGCCACCGGCGCGTCGAGGTGGTCGAACGCCTGCTCCATGATCTGGGCGGCGATTTCGCCGCCGATGCCGGAGAACGCCCAGCCTTCCTCGGCGGTGACGCAGCGGTTGGTCTTGCGCACCGAGGCCAGCACCGTATCGATGTCGAGCGGGCGGATCGAACGCAGGTTGATCACCTCGGCGTCGATGCCGTCCTTGGCCAATTGCTCCGCGGCCTGCATCGCCTTGCCGACCATGATCGAGAACGCAACGATGGTGACGTGCGCGCCTGCCCGCTCCACCTTGGCCTTGCCGATCGGCAGCACGAAGTCGTCACCATCGGGCACGTTGAAGTTCTGGCCGTAGAGGATTTCGTGCTCGAGAAAGATCACCGGGTTGGGGTCACGGATCGCGGCTTTCAGCAGACCCTTGGCGTCGGCCGCCGACCATGGCGCGAGCACTTTCAGGCCGGGCACGTGGGCGTACCACGAGGCGTAGCACTGCGAATGCTGGGCGGCGACGCGGGCGGCGGCGCCGTTGGGCCCGCGGAACACGATCGGGCAACCCATCTGGCCGCCCGACATGTAAAGTGTCTTGGCCGCCGAGTTGATGATCTGGTCGATCGCCTGCATGGCGAAGTTGAAGGTCATGAACTCGACGATCGGCCGCAGGCCGCCAAACGCCGCGCCGACGCCAAGCCCGGCAAAGCCGTGCTCGGTGATCGGCGTGTCAATCACGCGCTTGGGCCCGAACTCCTCCAGCAGGCCCTGGCTGACCTTGTAGGCGCCCTGATACTCGGCCACTTCCTCGCCCATCAGGAACACGTTCGGGTCGCGGCGCATCTCCTCGGCCATGGCGTCGCGCAGGGCTTCGCGCACGGTCTGAATCTTGGTCTTGGAATAATCGGGCTCCGGCACCTGGACGGCCTGGGCGACGGGCGCACCCGCCGGCTTGGCCGCCGCCGGGACCGGCGCGGGCGCTTTGGACGCGGCGGGCGCGGCGGCGGACGCGGCCAGGGCGGACTCGCCGTCTTCCAGCAGCACCGCGATCGGCTGATTGACGGCGATGCCCTCGACGCCCTCGCCCACCAGCAGCTTGCCTACGGTGCCGGCGTCCACGGCTTCCAGTTCCATGGTCGCCTTGTCGGTTTCGATTTCAGCCAGCACCTTGCCGGACGAAACCTTGTCGCCTTCCTTCACCAGCCATTTGGCCAGCTTGCCCTCGGTCATGGTCGGCGACAGCGCCGGCATCAGGATTTGGATCGACATGGCGTTCCCCGCTTCCGACTCAGGCCGCGACCACGATGTCGGTCCACAATTCCGACGGATCGGGTTCGGGGCTGGTCTGGGCGAACTCGGCCGAGGCGGTGACGATGTCCTTGATCTCCTTGTCGAGCGCCTTGAAGGCGTCCTCGTCCATCGCCTTCATCTCGATCAGCTGCGCGCGCAGCCGATCGATCGGGTCGTGCTGCTCGCGCATTTTCTGCAACTCTTCCTTGGTGCGATACTTGGCCGGGTCGGACATGGAGTGGCCGCGATAGCGATAGGTTTTCACTTCCATCAGCACCGGGCCGTTGCCGGCGCGGACGTAGGATGTGGCGTCGAGACCGGCCTCGTAGACCGCCGACACGCTCATCCCGTCCACCGTCATGCTGCGGATGCCGTAGGGCGCGCCGCGGCTGGCGAAGTCGGTCGAGGCCGAGGCGCGCTGGATCGACGTGCCCATGCCGTACTTGTTGTTTTCGACCACGAAGATCACCGGCAGCTTCCACAGCGCCGCCATGTTGTAGCTTTCGGCCACCTGGCCCTGGTTGGCCGCGCCGTCGCCGTAGTAGGCGAAGCACAGGTTGCCGTCGTTCTTGTATTTGTGGGCGAACGCCAGGCCCGCGCCCAGCGGCACCTGGGCGCCGACGATGCCGTGGCCGCCGAAGAAGCCTTTCTCGCGGCTGAACATGTGCATCGAGCCGCCCTTGCCTTTGGAGTAGCCGCCGGCGCGGCCGGTCAGCTCGGCCATCACGCCCTTGGGGTCCATGCCGCAGGCCAGCATGTGGCCGTGGTCGCGGTAGCTGGTGATGACGCTGTCGCCGGGGATGGCGCAGGCCTGCAAGCCCACCACCACCGCTTCCTGGCCGATGTACAGGTGGCAGAAGCCGCCGATCAGCCCCATGCCATACAGCTGTCCGGCGCGCTCCTCGAACCGCCGGATCAGCAGCATGTCGCGGTAAAACTGGATCAGCTGGGTGGGGTTGGCCGCGGCCGCAGCCGCCGGCTTGCCGGTCCCCCGTTTGGCCACCATGGACCCTCCCTCGCGCGGTTCGCGCTGTTGTTCGGACCACGCGGTCGCCGCCGGTGCGTCCCATTGGGGGCTATATCGCAACGAACTTTCGCAGCGGCAAGACAAAGGTTGATTAAGCCTATGTTTTGCAACGCACAATTAGGTCAACAATCAAGCCATTGATAAACCAACGGAAGTGAAGTTTGCGCTGCAAGAGAAGGCAATCCGCGGCTACAGTTCGTAGCCGTTCCGACAATTTTGTTGCTTGGATTCCACAAATCGATTGGGAACTTTCGCAAAAACTTGTGCAACAAAGTGCAGCATTTAGATTGCCGACTATGTTTTATCGGTCAAGGGTAAACGCACTGGTTATTCAGTCATATGCAGAATTCGTCGATTGATTGCAGCCGCGACCGGGTCGCCCTAGCGTCAACGGCCGACTCTGGGAGGGAACCGCCATGTCGATCGCCACCGAACGCCGGGCCGTGGAACGTCACGTGCGCAAGATCTGGGACCGGTTCGTCGCCCAGGATCCCGCCGGGATGCTCAAGCTCATGCACCCCGACTGTACGGTCTGGGACGTGTTTCAGCCCGACCTGGTCACCCGCCGCGAAATGGAGGCATACGTCGCGCGCGATTACGCCCAATCGGCGGCGCGCGGCAAGTTGACGTTCCGCATGTTCGATTTCGTCACCACGGTGTGGGGCGATGCGGCCATCTGCCGGTTCAATTCCTACCACCGCTACGCCCCGCCGAACGCCCACGAAGGCTACGGCCGCACCACCTGCGTACTGCGCAAATACCCGCGGCAGGGCTGGCTGGTGGTTCACGTGCATGAAGGCGAGCTGCCGACCGGGATTCCGCCGCTGAAGCGCAGGCCCCGCCCGAAAAGGAAAACGGCGGCGACGCATTCGCGCCGCCGCCGCTAAGTCCTGCTCGGGCCTAGAAGTTCAGGCTGGCGCGCACGCCAAATTGGCGCTTGTCGGGCAGCACCGCCGAAGCCAGGCTGGTGACTGCGGTCGAGCGCGGCGCGATGAACGAGGTGCCCCAGTCCTGGATGTAGACCGCGCTGGCTTTCAGCGTGTCGTCGTTGAACACGTTGTTGACGTAGGCGGTCACGGTCCAGGCCTCTTTCTCGACCCCGGCGCGCAGATCGACGGTGACGTAAGAGTCCATCACCAGGCTGTTCTCGAAACTGGTGAACCGCTTGGACTGGTAGCGCGCATCGGCGTCCATGAACCAGCCGAGATCGGCCGAGATGTCGCCGCGCACCTGACCGCCCAGTTGGACGCTGTGCTTCGGCGCGCCTTCCAGCTTGTTGCCGGAGTAGTCCACGAGGCAGCGGCTGCCCGTGCCAACGCGGATAACCTCGCGGCAGGCGTTCTCGGGCTGGGCCACCGCGGCGCGCGACAGGCCCGAGGCGGAGTTGCTGATGTCGGTGAACTCTTTGTATTCGCCGTCGTTGTAGGTGTAGCTGGCGGCCATCGAGAAGAAGTCGTTGGGCGCGGCGTTGACCTCCACCTCCAGGCCCTTGACCTCGG
>JANRJB010000439.1:0-9781 GCA_033764265.1 Rhodospirillaceae bacterium
TCATCCAGTCGGCGCGTGCGTCGGCGTCGCGGCCCGCGAGACGATAGAGAATGCCGCGCTCGAGCCGGGCGTTGAGGTTGTCGGGCGCCAGCGCCACGGCGCGCTCGGCGTCCTCGCGCGCGAGATCGTCGGCGTCGACCATGCGGTAGGCGCTGGCGCGAAACGACAAGGCGTCCGCGTCGTCGGGCCGGGCGGACAGCGCCGCGTTCAGATCGTCAATCGCCTCCCAGTAGTTGCGGGCCTCCGCCAGCGTCATCGCCCGGTCGACCAGCAGGTCGGCGTCGCCCGGCGTCAGCGTCAGCGCGGCGGTCTGCGCGGCGTGGGCGCGGGCGGTGTCGCCGGCCATCAGCCAGGCCTGGGCGGCCTGCGCCAGCATCCCGGCGCGCACGCGGGCCTCGCGCTTGGAGGCCTGCGCCAGCTCTTCCAGTGAGGCGCCGGCCTCGGCGTATTCGGCCAGGCCGATCAGCGCCACCGCGCGGCAGTGCTTGGCGGGCTCGCCGCCGCCCAGCGCCGCCCATTTGCCCGCGAGCTCGAAGCCCTGCTCGGGATAGGCGCGCGCGGTGTCGAGGCACAGACCATAGGTCGCTTCGGGATCGTCGAGGATCGGATCGGGGGCCCCCCGTTGCGCGCCAACTTGGGCCATGACCGGCGATGCGATCAAGATCGCGCAAAGGGTGGCGGCCCGGATCATGACACCGCGCCCACGGCCGCGAGAAGATCGTCGAGCACGTTGCACAGGCGCTTCAGATCCGCCGGCCGCGACAGCCGATGGTCGCCATCCTTGATGAGCACGGTTTCGACCTGGGCCGAGACCAGCCGCCCGGCAAGTGTCAGTGCGGTTTGCCACGGCACGCTTTGATCGGATTGGCCGTGCATCAGGCGCACAGGGCACGACAGCGCGATCGACCCGCGCAGCACGAGATTTTTCCGACCGTCCTCGATCAGGTGGCGGCCGATGCGGTAGGGGCCGTCGGCGTAGTCGGACGGCAGGTCGACGAAGCCCTGCGCGGCGAGCGCGGCGCGCTGGCCCGGGGTGAACTGCGCCCACATCAGGTCCTCGGTGAAATCGGGCGCGGCGGCGATGCCGAGCAGGCCCGCGACGCGCTCGGGGCGGGCGCGCGCCGCCAGCAGCATGATCCAACCGCCCATGCTGGAGCCGGCCAGCACCACGGGACCCTGGGTGAGCCGGTCGATCACCGCCACCGCGTCGTCGGCCCAGCGTGTGGGTCCGCCATCGGTGAACGCGCCCGAGGACTGGCCGTGGCCGAACATGTCGAAACGCACGAACGACCGCTGCGCCGCCCGGCAGTGGGCCTCCAGCGCCAGCGCCTTGGTGCCGCCGCGGTCGGAGTTGAGGCCGTGCAGAAACACCACCGCCGGGCCTGCGCCATCAAGACGGTCGTAGGCCAGGACGTGGCCATCGGGACGGGCAAGCGTGAGGGGGGCGATCGCGCGGGGGGCGGGCATGATCCGGACGGTGGGGCGGCGACAATCTTGTTACAAAAGCCCGCGATTGGGGTAAATCCATGACCACGCCCCCCACCCCATGTCCATCCCTGTCGATGCCGGTCCGCCGATGACATGCGTTCTGCAGGTTCTGCCCGCGCTGGTGACCGGCGGCGTCGAACGCGGCACGGTCGACATCGCCCAGGCGCTGACCGCCGCCGGCAAGCCCGCGATCGTGGCCTCGGCCGGCGGACCGATGGTGCGCGAGCTGGAGCGGGTGGGCGCGACCCACGTCACGCTGCCGCTGGCGGCCAAAGCGCCGTGGGCGATCCGCCGCAATGCCGATGCCCTGGCCGCGCTGATCCGCGAACGCAACGTGGCGCTGGTGCATGCCCGCTCGCGTGCCCCGGCCTGGAGCGCCAAACAGGCCTGCGCGATCACCGGCACGCCGTTCATCACCACTTTTCACGGCTTCTACGACCAGGGCCCGTTCGGCCTGAAGAAGCACTACAACCGCGTCATGGCCGAGGGCGCGCGGGTGATCGCCATTTCGCAGGCGATCGCGGCGCACCTGCGCCAGGATTACGCGGTGGACGAGGCGCGCCTTCGCGTCATTCATCGCGGCATCGACCTGGCCGTGTTCGACCCCGACCGCGTCAGCCCGCAGCGGCTGATCCAGGTGACGCAAAAGCTGCGCCTGACCGAGACCATCCCCACGCTCATGCTCCCGGGCCGCCTGACCGCGTGGAAGGGCCATCACGTGCTGGTCGACGCGCTGGCGGAGCTGAAATCCCGCCACCGCGTGGCCGACCTGCGCTGCCTGATGGTCGGCAGCGACCAGGGCCGCAGCGCCTACGCGGACTCGATCGCCGAGCGCGCGGCGGCGCGCGGCGTGGCCGACTGGGTGCACGTGGTGCAGGACTGCGGCGATCTGCCGGCGGCGTACCTGGCCAGCGACGTGGTGGTATCGGCCTCGACCAAGCCCGAGGCCTTCGGGCGTGTGGTGGCCGAGGCCCAGGCGATGGGCCGGCCGGTGGTGGCCCCGTCGCACGGGGCGGCCGGCGAGATCATCGTGCCCGGCGTGACCGGCTGGCTGTTCACGCCCGGCGATCCGATTTCGCTGGCCGACGCGCTGCATCGCGCCTTGTCTTTGACCGAGGCCGCGCGCGACGACCTGGCGCGCACCGCCATGGCCCGCGTGCGCGCGCATTTCGACAAGGCCGAGATGTGCGCGAAAACGCTGGCCGTGTACGACGAGGTGTTGGCCGTGGCCATGCCGAGCGGCGCGCCATGACCGGCGCCGCGGCCGACTATGTTCTGGTGATCTTGTCGTCCGGCGTGGGCGCGGCGGTCTTGAGCCTGGGCGCGCTGGCCGTGCTGCGCCGCCATCATGCCGGCGCGCGCATCGTCGCGGTGGCCGGCCCCGACAACGCCGCGTTCGTGGGCGCGACACCGTTCGTCGACGAGGTCATCGTCGACGGCGGCGCGCCGTGGTGGAAGCTGCCGGACATCTTGCGCCTGCGCCGGGTGCTGACCGCCCACGCCTACGCCCGCGTCTACGACCTGAGCGATGGCGCGCGCTCGGAGCTGTTGATGCGCGCGCTGTACGGCTGGCCGCTGGGCGCGAACCGGCGCGCCCGTCTGCCCTGGTCGGGCGGCGCGGCCGGCACGGCGTTGTCGCACACCCATCCCAATCGCGCCGCCATGCACCTGATCGACCGCCTGGCCGACCAGCTGAAGAGCGCCGGCGTGGTGGAACCCGCGCCGCCCGAACTGGCCTGGGTGGCACGCCAGGTGCAGTCGTTCACCACGCCGTTCCGGATGAGCGCGCCCTACGTGCTGCTGGGCGCCGACCCGGGTCCGCGCGGGGCCTGGCCGGCCGCCACCGTCGCCGCCACGGCCGAGTGGGTGGCGGCCAACGGCCTGATCCCGGTGCTGGCGGGCTTGCACCCGCAGCCGCGCCTGGCCGAGACGGTGCGCGAGGCCGCCCCGTCGGCGGTGGACATCACCGGCCAGGCCCCGGTCGGCGACCTGGTGTTCCTGGCCTGGGGCGCGGACATGGCGATCGGCCCCGACAGCGGCCTGATGACCCTGGTGGCCACCGCCGGCTGCCGCAGCGTCATCCTGTGCGACGCCGGCTCCGACCCCGCCCTGCATGGCCCGCGCGGCACCCACATCGCCTTCGTGCGGCGCAACGCCCTGGCCGATGTGCGCCTGGGCGAGGTGGTCGCGCTGGTCGGCGCGCGGCTGCGCGCAAACGCCGCGACCGGCGCGGCCGGGGCCATGCCCGACCCGCACCCCGGCGGCGAACGCGCCCGCAGCGGGGCGTGAGGCGGCGGGCAGCGCTCTGCCCCATTCCTTGACTTGGCGGCCAAGACCCTTAGATTCCGGCCTCTTTTTGAGGGCCGGGGCCGCACCGCAGCGCCGCCGGCCGCAGCGGAATGACGTCCATGGTCGCGATCACTTTGCCCGACGGCAGCGTGCGCCGGTACGACGGCCCGGTCACCGGCGATAAGCTGGCGGCCGACATCGGCCCCGGCTTGGCCAAGGCGGCGCTGGCCATCAAGATCAATGGCGAGCTGCGCGACCTGAGCGGGCCGATCGACGCCGACGCCAGGGTGGCCATCGTCACCCGGAAAGACCCCGAGGCGCTGGAGCTGTTGCGCCACGACGCCGCGCACGTGATGGCCGAGGCGGTGCAGGAGCTGTTCCCCGGCACCCAGGTGACCATCGGCCCGGCGATCGAGAACGGCTTCTATTACGACTTCGCCCGCAACGAGCCGTTCACGCCCGACGACCTGCCCAAGATCGAGCAGCGCATGCGCGAGATCGTCGACCGCAACGAGACGATCACCCGCGACGTGTGGCCGCGCGACGAGGCCATCAGGTACTTCGAAAGCATCGGTGAGCAATACAAGGCGCAGCTGATCCGCGACCTGCCGGCCGACGAACCCATCAGCGTCTACAAGCAGGGCAAGTGGCTCGACCTGTGCCTGGGCCCGCACCTGCCGTCGACCGGCAAGCTGGGCAAGGCGTTCAAGCTGACCAAGCTGGCCGGCGCCTATTGGCGCGGCGATTCCAAGAACGCGATGCTGCAGCGCATCTACGGCACCTGCTGGGCCGACGACAAGCAGCTGGCCGATTACCTCACCATGCTCGAGGAGGCGGAGAAGCGTGACCACCGCCGCCTGGGCCGCGAGATGGACTTGTTCCACCTGCAGGAAGAGGCGCAGGGCGCGGTGTTCTGGCACCCCAAGGGCTGGACCGTGTACCGCACGCTGCAAAGCTACATCCGCCGGCGGCTGGAAGCGGGCGGCTACGTCGAGGTCAACACCCCGATGCTGGTGGACCGCGTGCTGTGGGAGAAGTCGGGCCACTGGGAGAAGTTCCAGGAGCACATGTTCATATCGGAGTCCGAGAACCGCGTGCTGGCGGTCAAGCCGATGAACTGCCCGGGCGCGGTGCAGATCTACAACCAGGGCATCAAGAGCTACCGCGACCTGCCGTTGCGCATGGCCGAGTTCGGTTCGTGCCACCGCAACGAACCCTCGGGCGCGCTGCACGGGCTGATGCGCGTGCGCGCCTTTGTCCAGGATGACGCGCACATCTTCTGCACCGAGGAACAGGTCAAGGCCGAGACCAAGCGCTTCATCGACCTGTTGCGCGCCGTCTATGCCGACCTGGGGTTTTCCGAGATCAAGGTGAAATTCTCAGACCGGCCGCCGCTGCGCGCCGGCACCGACGCCACCTGGGACAAGGCCGAGGCCGCGCTGCGCGAGGCCACCGACGCGGCAGGCCTGGCGTGGACGCTGAACCCGGGCGAAGGGGCGTTCTACGGCCCGAAGCTCGAGTTCGTGCTGCGCGACGCCATCGGCCGCGACTGGCAGTGCGGCACCTTGCAGGCCGATTTCGTGCTGCCCGAGCGGCTGGACGCCGAGTATGTCGGCGAGGACGGCGCGCGGCATCGCCCGGTCATGCTGCACCGGGCCATCTTCGGTTCGTTCGAGCGCTTCATCGGCATCCTGATCGAGAACTACGCCGGGAAGCTGCCCTTGTGGCTGGCCCCGGTGCAGGTGGTGGTGGCCACCATCACCGAGGAGGCCGATGCCTATGCGCACGAGGTCGCCGCCGCGCTGACAGCCGCCGGCGTGCGCGTGGAGACCGACCTGCGCAACGAGAAGATCAATTACAAGGTGCGCGAGCATTCGCTGGCCAAGGTGCCGGTGATGGCCGTGGTGGGCCGGAAAGAGGCGGAAAATCGGGCCGTGGCGCTGCGCCGACTCGGCGGCACCGCCCAAGAAATCCTTGCCTTGGCCGAGGCGACCGATAGACTCACGACCGAGTGCGCCATGCCCGGATAGGCCGGGAATTCAGCCGAATTCAGCCTGACCGCGCGGGACCCATCCCCGGCATCGCATTCGTGTGTTCGAACATCGAAAGGAGACTGCGACATCGCTCGCTTCGACAACAAGAACGCGCCGCCCGCCAAGGACGACGGGCCGCGGGTCAATCATCAGATCGACGCACGCACCGTGCGTCTGATCGCAAACGACGGCGACAACCTCGGCGTTGTCGACCGCGAAACAGCCCTCCGCAAAGCAGACGAAGCCGGCCTCGACCTGGTGGAGATTTCCCCGGGGGCGGTGCCGCCCGTGTGCAAGATTCTCGACTTCGGCAAATACAAGTACGAGATCCAGAAAAAAGAGGCCGAGGCCAAGAAGAAGCAGAAGGTGATCGAGGTCAAGGAGCTGAAGGTGCGACCCACCATCGGCGCCCACGACTACGAAGTGAAAATGCGCGCCATGCAGCGCTTCCTGGAGGAAGGCGACAAGGTCAAGGTGACCTTGCGTTTCAGGGGTCGCGAAATGGTTCACCAGGAACTGGGCAGCGCCCTCTTGGAGCGCATCCGCGCGCACAACGACGCGATCGCCAAGGTCGAGCAGGAACCTCGCATGGAAGGCCGCCAGGTCATCATGGTGTTCGCGCCGAAATAGGCGCGGGCGGGCGAGACCGGGCGAGGCCGGGAGCAAACCATCGGCGCCATCGTCAGCTTCGACGACCACAGCCGCGCGCCGACGTGGCGCTGGCCAGCGGCGAGCACGTCACGCTCGAGATCGACCGCCGCGGCCTGCGCATCGCGCGCGTCGCGCACGACGGGCCGGCGGAGACACTGTTCGCCGCCGCGCCGGCGGTGGTGGCCGAGTTGTGCACCGCGCTTGTGGACGTGCGCACCACGCCCGATCCGACGCCCCTGCGTCTGCTCACGACCCTGGTGGCGCAATTGCCGTCGGCGGCCGAAGTCAAGCGTACCTTCACCGCAGCGACCGCCAACCTCGACTAGCGCAGCGACCAAGGCCGGCACGACCACGTCGGGGCCGACATCAGACGGCGGTGAACGACGGGTCCAGCTCGGCCATGCGGGCGCGGAGGGCGCGAGCCAATTCCGGATGACGGGCCGAATCGAAGCGCGCGAGTTCGGCCTGGGCTTCCTGCAAAGCAGAGGTTCGAGTTTCGGCATCGCGCGCGCTGGCGGCGCGGGCGATCAGTGAGGCCAGATCGCGGACCAGCTGGCAGCGCCCCAGAAGCGCCATTATTGGATGGCGGATATTGTGCTTCACCAGAGTTGACTGAAAGGGCGTCATAGACGGGTGAACACCATTGCGGGCATTCAGGCGCGTGTTGACCTCGCTGTTCACGATCACGACCCGGTTAGTGCTCGCCTGGGTCATTCTTTGGATTGCGGGTGACTTGTTCAGGCTCTGGGCCCATGGCGCGGTCGTGATGCCGAGAATGAACGCGCTCGGCGAAGCCGTGTGCAAAGCGATGGTGAGCGGCGACATCGAGCGCTTAGTCAACCAACGTCCAATTCCGGCATCCGATCCCTTCCTCCACGAGTATCAATCGGACGCGCGCATCGCAAAGACGTTGACTCGGTATAGAACCGAGGGCGCTTTCTACGACGGCTGCCATTTCACCGTAGTTGAGGGCGGTGCCATTTGTACGGGGGAGGTTCCCGATCACCTTAAAGACTGGAATTACCTCATCGACCCCCGTGGAGTTATTAAGCCGTTGGTTGTGCAAGCGATCGGTCACCGGCTGCCGGACGAGTGGAGAGCGACCGCGTTTAGGTATCGATTTTTTGGATACGAGTACAGCGTGGCCTTCGAATCGGAATCGCAAGGATTTGTGCTCGAGTTTACCGTTGCGTCGTTGCTCGAATGGTTCATTGGCTGGCACGATCACTGGTTGGGAGTCATTGTGTCCGAGCACTCGCAGGCGCTGCACTGGCTGAATAGATGCCCGGCCGCTGACAGGCTCCTCGCGGCGCGAATGAAGGTCGGCCGAACCGCGCCTCAGTACAGATGATGCTTACGATAATCGGTTCTTTGCGCGCGACTGGTCCTACTCGGGCAATCGATAGGGGGTGCCCCGAACGAGTCGTGCCAGTTTTCTGTTGCCGAGTTCGTCCAGCTCGATCTTGCCTTGGACGGGCTGCGCCCAACTCGAGCGTGTGCGAAATTCTCGGGCCTTTCCGGCGTCGCGCACGGCATTGATGGCCCCCGCGCCGGCGGTGGTGGCCGAGCTGTGCGCCGCGCTGGTGGACGTGCGCACCACGCCCGATCCGACGCCCCTGCGTCTGCTCACGACCCTGGTGGCGCAATTGCCGTCGGCGGCCGAAGTCAAGCGCACCTTCACCGCAGCGACCGCCAACCTCGACTAGCGCAGCGACCCCGGCCGGCACGACCACATCGGGGCCGGCTCGAATCGAGCCGATAGAGGCGCGCCCAATAGAAGGTAATAAAGCAGTCGCACTCCATTATGTCAGGCCAACTCAACAAGTCGTCTTGATCCCGATCATCGGGGCGTTATCATGATCCCGGTCCGTCTCTATTTGTGGTGGGTTTGGGGTGCAGTATCTTGCAGCCATGTTTGTAGTGTTGGCGCAGGGGTCGACCGTCCTTGCCGGAGAGCCGAGTGTTTTGGACAAAATCAAGCCGCTACCGCATGACTCTCAGTTCAAGTTCTACGAGGCCGGCGATCCATCTACATGGTTTTCGGTAGGGGTGGATCTTTACATCAACAATCGCGAGGCGCGTTTCGGTGGACTGAATGGAACGCTACTCCTTGAGCCTCAACCAGCCCTTCCCGAATGGGTACTGCATGACGAGAGGCATGAGTACTTGCGTGGAGGAGCACTGTTCAAGGTTACGAATACAGAAGAGTTTTCGAGGCAGAATCCAGAGTATCCGTGTGACGTTCGTTGGCTCGTCATCGCGGCTAGCAAATTAAAAAACTGGGGTGGGCTAGGCTGGTATGGTTCGAAGGAGAGAAAAAATCTCAACCTCTATATGCGGGTCGCGGCATTTGATGCGCAGGACATAGCGAGCCCGTCGGCGAGCTATGATGGGTTGTGTTGGACGGCGCCATATCTGTACTTTATTCCCCTCTCGGATTATCCGCTTCTTCGAGAACGGTGATCAAACCGTTCGAACGGCCCAATTCGTCAAAACCTGATAGCGCCTTCAGGTTCCTCCCTCAGTAATGATCCCGGCGCGGGCGCCCGAAGTAGACATTCATTTCATCATCGCGGCGATTCTCCAGACCTGGCGAGATCACTTTGGCTTTGGTTTTGGGATCGTAATGCTTTCGCCACTCGCGAAATTCTTTCTCCATCGCCACATCGTCGCCTCGATTGAGGGCTTGCAACATCTTGTGATTGGGATTGGAGAAGGCAGCGGGTCCGATGTTGTGCATCAAGGACAACATCGCCGCGCGCTGATGCGGTTCAAGCTCGCGGGTAATCACGCGATGCGCCGTGTCGGCCCAGGTTCGGTAATCCTCCATCAAATTGTGCTCGGCTTCTTTTGTGCTGACCGGGTCGCCGACATTGCGGATCGTGTCATTCGGATACACGCGCCCGTATCCGCCGGTTATTTTCCCTTCGGGGCCAGGATATTTCTTGTCAATAGGCTTCTCCCAATTCGCGACCAAAGCCTTGAAAGTGTCGAAGACCTCTTGATTGTAAAACGGGTTGGGCGGATCAACCCGCCAGGTGGGTTCGAGTTCGAGTGCGGTCGTTGGCGGGACAAACCTGGGCGCGGCCGCCCCCGACGCCGCGATGCGCTCGATGCCGGCGGGCGGCCCGAGGCGTTCGGTGTTGCGCCGCCCGGCGATGGGGATGGAATCGATCTGCGGTGGCGCGGCAGGTCTGGCGGGCGAGGGCGAAACTGCGGCGGTCGGTTCAGGCGTGTTGCCGCGGCCGCCGAACAGGCTTTTGATCGAACTCCACAATCCGAATTCCTGCACGCCGGTGGCGGGATTGATGGACGCGTCC
>JANRJB010000459.1:0-2659 GCA_033764265.1 Rhodospirillaceae bacterium
CGTTCCGCAGGCAGCATGTCCTTCAACAGACGCCATTCCGCTTCCGTCAGATCGCCGCGACTCAAGACTGCCTCCTTCGAATCTGCAGTCTTGAATCAAAATCCGATTCAAGCGTCAATCACTTTGTAAACAGGGCCTAGAGGATTGTCGGTTGGCGTAAACTCAAGTGACAATTTCGAAATCATGAGGGCTTTGCCTTTCGACTGTCGAGCGGATGAGACAGTCGAGAAGTCGCCAGTTTTTGTAGCGACTGACTCTGGTAAAGAAATGGAAAAAATACTCATGGGCCTCAAAGAGGAATTTTTGTCATTCTGCAAAAAGAAACCTGGAGCTGGAAACTTGGCTCAAGAAAAACTGCGTCAGTATGGGCCGGAATTCAAATCCTTTGGGGGAACGCACTTTATCGATTGCGTGAATCGATTAGACAGCTTGTACCCGTTATCATCAGGCGAGTACGAAATGAAACTTGAGATTCGGTCTCAAGATCCCGAGAAGAACTATCAGTTTATCTATTTTATGAAAATCGAAGATCGTGAGGTCTCGGACATTTTGGTGAATTCGGAAACTCTATGCGAGGCGTTGTTAAACATTCCTGCTGGAAACCTAAATTGGGCTGCCATCAACGTGTCGAGAAAAGATGCACCATAGATGGATCGGGTTCCGTTGCTACTGTTTCGCCGGCCGGCGGTCGAACCTGAACCAGTCCTTGGTGAAGGCCATGTACGGCCGGCCGTCGGGGTGGAACCACCCGTCGAGATACGCGAACGCCGCGGCGTCGATGCGCATCTGCGACCACGAATAGATCGGCGTGCCGTCGGGCGCCGGAAACGCGCACGCGCCCCGGTCCATCGCGCCGGCGAAGCCGTCGCCATCGGCCGTGAAAAACACGTCGCAGCCCGCCAGGCCGGCCATGTCGGCGGGCGTGACGCCAGCCAGCCTGGCCGGGTCGCGGTGCGCGCCGGTGGTGCGCGCGACGAACGCGGGGTTGTCGGCGGGCCAGATGTGCAAGTTGAGCCGCAGCGCGCCGCGCGCCGCGTCGGACTGCAGCGCATAGATGCGCTGGCGCACGACCTTGTCGCTGCCGTCGGCGGCGCGCCATTCGGCGTAGTAGGCCAGTGGCCCGAACGCCGGCAAATCGACCTCGCGGATGAACAGCTTCATCGCGGGATTGCGCTCTTTCTCCGGCACGCCGGCCGCTGCCTGGGCCTGCACCTGGCTGAGGTTGTCGTACTCGCCCGGCCACAGCGCGACGAAACGGGCGAAGTCCGGCGTCGCGTCGGCGGAGACTGCAGCATCGGCCGAGCACGAAACGATCATCGCAGCCGCCACGAATTGCCGAAACATCCGTTCTCCTGTTCGCATTTTGGTTGAAGTCCGCCGGTTCGGGGCGGTGGCACTGGACACCATGGACCGCTAGATTATCACCCTGTTTCCGAACGGGTAAATGCAGGAGCGCGAGAATGGCGGCAAAGCTGCACCACAAGATCGTCATCGTCGGCGGCGGAGCCGCCGGTATCACCGTGGCCGCCGAGCTGCGTCGGCACGACCATGACGGCGAGCTCGACATCGCCATCGTCGAACCGTCGGAGGTGCATTACTACCAACCGGCGTTCACGCTGGTCGGCGCTGGCGCCTACAGCCTGAAGAAGACGCGCCGTAGCGAGGCGCAGCTGATTCCGTCGGGCGTACAATGGATCAAGGACGCCGCGGCCGGGTTCGATCCGGCCAACAACACCGTCCAACTGGCGGGCGGCGCGACGTTGACGTACGACTACCTGGTCGTCTGCCCGGGGCTGAAGCTGAACTGGGCGGGCATCAAGGGCCTGCCCGAGGCGATCGGCAAGGGCGGCGTGTGCAGCAACTACGCGCCCGACACCGTCGAATACACCTGGGACTGCATCCAGACCCTGCAGCGCGGCGCCACCGCGCTGTTCACCCAGCCGGCCATGCCGATCAAGTGCCCGGGCGCGCCGCAGAAGATCGCCTACCTGACGGCCGACTTCCTGAAGCGGTCGGGAATCCGCCATGCCTGCGAGGTGCGCTTCCTGACCCAGACGCCGGCCATCTTCGGCGTGCCGTTCTACGCCAAGGAACTGGTGAAGATCGCGGCCGCCCACGGCATCGACGTGCGCTACCAGCACAACCTGTCGGAAATCGACGCCGCGCGCAAAATCGCGATCTTCGACGTGGTCGGCGGCGAGAAGCAGGGCCAGAAGGTGGAACTGCCCTACGACATGCTGCACGTCACCCCGCCGCAGGGGCCGCCCGACGTTGTGAAATCAAGCCCGCTCGCCAATGCCGCCGGGTTTGTCGACGTGCACGCCAATTCGCTGCAACACGTCAAGTTCGCCAACGTGTTCGGCCTGGGCGACGCGTGCTCGACGGCCAATTCGAAAACCGCCGCGGCGGTGCGCAAGCAGGCCCCGGTGGTGGTGCGCAACCTGATGCACCTGATCCACGGCGGCAAGATCGAGGAGTCCTACGACGGCTACGCCTCGTGCCCGCTGACCACCGCCTACGGCAAGACGCTGATGGCGGAATTCATCTATGGCGGCAAGCCGACGCCGACGCTGCCGTTGGACCCGGCCAAGGAACGCCGCGTGCACTGGTGGATCAAGACCACCGGCCTGCCGATCCTGTACTGGGATTACATGCTGAA
>JANRJB010000445.1:0-5676 GCA_033764265.1 Rhodospirillaceae bacterium
GGACGCGCTGTTCACCGGCGAAAGCCCCAAGAACGTGCTCGGCGAGGTGCTGAGCCGGGCCGGCCTGAAGCAGCTGCGCATCGCCGAGACCGAGAAATACGCCCACGTCACATTCTTCCTGAACGGCGGCGTGGAGACCGAATTCCCCGGCGAGGCTCGCATCCTGGTGCCGAGCCCGAAGGTGGCGACCTACGACCTCAAGCCCGAGATGTCGGCCGACGAAGTGACCGACCGGATCGTCGAGGTGATCGGCCAGAACGCCGCCGATGTGATCATCGTCAACTACGCCAACGGCGACATGGTCGGCCACACCGGCATCTTGAGCGCGGCGATCGCGGCCGCCGAGACCATCGACCGCTGCCTGGGCCGGCTGGAACAGGCCGTGACGACCGCCGGCGGCACGATGCTGATCTCGGCCGATCACGGCAACCTGGAAATGATGATCGACCCCGCGACCGGTGTCGCGCACACCCAGCACACCGTGGGCGTGGTGCCGGTGGTGCTGGTCAATCCGCCGGCGCGCGTGGGCGCGCTGGCCGACGGCCGGCTGGCCGACCTGGCGCCGACGGCGCTGGATTTGCTGGGCGTGCTCAAGCCGGCGGACATGACCGGGCGGTCGCTGCTCAAGCCCGCCGATGAAGCCCGCCGACCCCAGCGTGCCATTGCCTGACCGGATCGTCATCGCCGCGCTGCTCGTCGCCGCGCTGGCGGCAGAGGCGGCTATCGCCCAAGACGGCGCCGCCGAAGCCGAGCGCCTGAAAACGATCGAACGCGAACTGCAACAGGGCGAGCGGGCGCGCGAGAAGCTGTTCGATGACGAAGCCGCGGTCGCCCGCGAACTGGCGCGCATCGCCGCCGAGCGCATCGACATCGCCCGCGACATCCAAGATCAGGAGCATTCCCTGACCGTGCTGGAGAACCGGCTGGCGGACCTGGAGGCACGCGCGGCGGCGTTGACAGACCGGCTGGGCTTGCGCGAGGAACAGATGGGTCGCGTGCTGATGGCGCTGCAGCGACTGGCCCTGCGCCCCGCCGACGCGCTGACGCTGTCGCCCTTGAAGCCCGACGAAGCGGTGCGCACCGCGGTGCTGCTGCGCGCCGCGGTGCCGGGTGTGCGCGAGTCAGCCGCGGTGCTGCAGAGCGAACTGGCCGAGTTGTACGAAGTGCGCGCGGCCATGTCTGCCCAGCGCGAGCAGGTGGCCGCCGGCGCCGCGGCGCTGCTCGAGCGGCGCATGCAGCTGGCCGCACTGGAGGAACAGCGCAAGGCCGAGCGCGAACGGCTGGCGGCCGCCGCAACCGAAACGACGCTGAAGGTGGAGCAGCTGGCGCGCGAGGCCGCCGACCTGCGCGAGCTGCTCGACAAGCTGACCGCCGAACGCAAGCGCCGCGAGGCCGAAGCCCAGCGGCTGGCCGAACAACGCCGGGCGAAAGAGGAGCAGCGCCGCCGGGCGGAGCGGGAGGCGGCGTCAACGGCCGCCGTGCCGGCGCCGACCGTTCCACCCCCTGCGAACCCGCCCCCGCCCGAGGTGGCCCCCATGAACTTGGCCCCACTGGTGGCCGAATTGCGGCCGTTCAGCCAGGCCCGGGGTTCGATGCCCTTGCCGGCGGTAGGGACGGTCTCCGGACGCTACGGCGAGGCCGCCGCCAGCGACGCCGATGCCGGATTACGCACCAAGGGCATCACCATTCTGACCCGCGGCGCGGCCCAGGTGGTGGCGCCGTTCGACGGCATCGTCGCCTTCACCGGGCCGTTTCGCGGCTATGGCCTTCTCTTGATCATCGAACATAGCGAGGGATATCATACCTTGCTTGCGGGCCTCGGCCGCATCGATTGCAGCGTCGGTCAGCGCGTCCTGGCCGGCGAACCGGTCGGCGCGATGGACGACGGCGAAAAACCGTCGCTGTACGTCGAGCTGCGCCGCGATGGCCAACCCGTGAACCCCCTGCCCTGGATGGCCGGACGAGCGGCCACCGCCAACCGATAAACAAGAACGGATGACAAACGCCATGCGTGCTTCAAAGGGACTGTTGGCCGCCACCGCGATTTCCGCCGGCCTGTTGAGCTGGACGCTGGCGACACCGGTCGCGGCCGCGCCCGCCGAAGCGGCGACCGAGACAAAGTTCTCGGAAGACACCTACAAGTACCTGGCGTTGTTCGGCGACGTGTTCGAGCGCGTGCGACGCGACTACGTGGAAGACGTGTCCGACCAGGAACTGCTGGAGTCGGCCATCAACGGCATGCTGACGTCGTTGGATCCGCACTCGGGCTACCTGCCGGCCAAGAATTACGAGGACATGCAGGAACAGACCCGCGGCGAGTTCGGCGGGCTGGGCATCGAAGTGACCATGGAAGGCGGCTTCGTCAAGGTGGTGTCGCCGATCGACGACACGCCGGCGGCCAAGGCCGGCATCCAGCCCGGCGACTTCATCGTCGCCATCGAGGGCAAGCCGGTGCTGGGCCTGTCGCTGAACGATGCGGTCGAAAAGATGCGCGGTCCGATCGACACCGAGATCGCCATCACGGTGCGCCGCCAGGGCGTCGATCCGTTCGACGTGAAGCTGAAGCGCGCCGTGATCAAGGTGCAGTCGGTGCGCAGCCGCGTCGAAGGCGATGTCGGCTACGTGCGCGTGACCTCGTTCAACGAACAGACGCAGGCCGGCCTGGACGAAGCGGTCAAGACCATCAAGGGCCAACTGGGCGACAAGCTGAAGGGCTACGTGCTCGATCTGCGCAACAACCCGGGCGGCCTGCTGGATCAGGCGGTTTCAGTGGCCGACAGCTTCCTCGAGCGCGGCGAGATCGTCTCGACCCGCACGCGCCGGATCGAGGAAACCCAGCGCTTCAACGCCCGGCCCGGCGACCTGGCCAACGGAAAACCCATCGTGGTCTTGATCAACGACGGTTCGGCCTCGGCGTCGGAAATCGTCGCCGGCGCCTTGCAGGATCATGGCCGCGCCGTGGTGCTGGGCACCAAGAGCTTCGGCAAGGGCTCGGTTCAGACCATCGTGCCGCTCGGCAGCCGCAACGAAAGCGCCATGCGCCTGACCACCGCGCGCTACTACACCCCGAGCGGCAAGTCGATCCAGGCCACCGGCATCGAGCCTGACATTGAAGTGCGCCCAGCCAACGTCGAACGCGCCGTGCAGCCGTCGTTGCGCCGCGCCGAGGCCGACCTGCCCGGCGCGTTGTCGAACGACACCAGCGACGACGCGCCGGCGGCCGACGCGGCCGGCGCGCCACGGGCCACCGACGACACCCAGGACTATCAGCTCGCGCGCGCCATCGACCTCTTGCAGGGCATCGCCATCTACCAGCGGTCGAGCCTGAACTAGAGAAGCGGCCCGGCTTAAGGCCCCGGCTTAAGGCCCTGTTAAGCGGCGGGCGGCTACAACACGGTCGGGGTGGTGTGCCGCGCATGCCGCCGACGCCGTTGTCCGCGCAGGATGTGCCATGGCCCTTTCGCTGCCGCCGATCGTCGAGAAACTGAAAGCCGCCGCGACCCAGGGCGCCGCCAAGGCCTGGGCGCCGGTCGCGGCCCTGGCCGCCAAAGTGCGGGGCCGGGACCAGCAGCCGCGCGACCCCTTCAGCGGTGAGGACCTGTTCGACGGCGAACCGCGCGAAAGCAACATGGGCCCGAAGATCGCCCTGGCCACCAGCGGCGTGTTGCTGATCGCGCTGGTCGGCCTGGTGGCGACCGTGATGATGTCGGGCGGGGAAGCGCCGCAGCCGGTGCTCGGCTCGCTCGCCGAGTTGCAAGTGGAAGAAGAACCTTCGGCCGAGGCCGCTGCCGCCACGGCGGCGACCGACCGTTCGCCCGAGCGGCGGCCGTGGCTGACCGGGTCGACCGAGACCAGCGGCGGCGAACGGTTGTTGGGCGTGGACAGTGCCGCCCCGAAACCCGCTGCGCCGGTGATGACACCGCCGCCGGCACCTGCACCCGTAGTGGCCGAAGCCGCGCCGCTGCCCAAGGCCGAACCCAAACCTGATCCCAAGTCCGGCGCCAAGCCAGCAGCCGCGCCGCAGTCCACCAGCGACCTTCTGGCGATGGTCAAGGCCGGCGCCGAACCGGCTGCGCCCGCACCGCCCGCCATCAGCGAAACCACCACGAGCGAACCGGCCAAGAGCGAACCGGCCAAGACGGGGCGCGAAAAGTCTGAACCCGCGCAAGCCGACGTCGTCGCATCAGTCGCCGCGCCTGCGGGTCCGACCTTGGCGCCGCCGGGCGTCGCGCCGGGCGCACCGGTGCGGTTCGATCTGCCCGATGACCCCGATACCGCCCCGACCACCGTCGGCGGCCGACCGCGCCTGTCGGAACCGCGCATGCCGCCGACCGACCGGGCCGCCGTCACCGCGCCGCCGCCGCGCTTCGCCGCGCTGTCGACGGTCGTGTCGGACGCCGCGCCGACGGCCGGCGCCGCGGCCAAAGTGGCGGTGATCGTGGAGGGCCTGGGGTTGAACCAGGCCGCGACCGAGGCCGCGATCCAGAAACTGCCGTCAAGCGTGACGCTGAGTTTCAGCCCCTACGCGCGCAACCTGAAGTCCTGGCTGCAAAAGGCCAAGGCCGACGGCCACGACGTGCTGATTGAAGTGCCGATGGAGAGCAAGGCGTTCCCGGCCGAGGACCCCGGCCCGCTCGGCCTGTTGACGCAGCTGGACGCCGCCGACAACGCGCAGCGCCTTAAGGCGATCCTGGACGCGGCCGAAGGCGCGGTCGGCGTCTACGACCCCACCGGCAGCAAGTTCCGCGAATCCGAGCCGCACATCGACCCGGTGTTCGCCACGTTGAAAGAGCGCAACCTGTTTTACGTCCAGGGCCGGCCCGGCGTGCGCGTCGGCGAGCCCGAGGTGCCGACCGCGACCGCCGATGTGGTGGTCGACGAGCGGCCGTTCCGCGCGGCGCTCGATGCCCGCTTCGACTACGCCGAGACACTGGCCAAGTACCAGGGCAGCGCTGTCGCCGTGGTATCGGCCAAGCCGGTCAGCTTCGAACGCTTGGCCCTGTGGGTCGAGCAGCTGCCGAAAAAAGGCGTGGCGCTGGCCCCGGTCAGCCAAATCCTCATTCGCTAGTTCCCCATCATGTCGAAATCGACGGCGCACGCCCGCCTGCCCTATCGGCGCGGGGTGGGCATCGCGCTGATCAACCGCAAGGGCCAGGTGTTCGTGGCCGAGCGGCGCGACACGCCGGGCGCCTGGCAGATGCCGCAGGGCGGCATCGACGCCGGCGAGCGGCCGCGCGCCGCGGCCCGGCGCGAACTGGCCGAGGAAACCGGCATCGCCGACGCCGAGATCATCGCCGCGACCAAGGGCTGGCTGCGCTACGACCTGCCCGAGGCGCTGATCGGCAAAGTGTGGGGCGGCAAATACCGGGGCCAGACGCAGAAATGGTACCTGATGCGCTTTACCGGCCGCACCGCCGACATCGACCTGGCCGCCCACCACCCGGAATTCACGCGCTGGAAGTGGATCGCGTTCAACCGGCTGCCGAAGGTGATCGTCGGCTTCAAGACGGCGATCTACGAACAGGTGGTGAAGGAATTCGCCGATCAGGTCGCGGCCATCGCGGCCGGCCGCGACGATGCACCGTCACGGCCGGCTTCAGCGAGGCGAAACGCGCGAACGGCTACTCGCGCGGCGTCTCCGCGACGTTCTGGCGCGCCTGGGCGGCGGCCAGCTTG
>JANRJB010000452.1:0-2143 GCA_033764265.1 Rhodospirillaceae bacterium
CGACGCCTACCACATCACCGCGCCGTCGGAAGACGGATCGGGCGGATTCCGCGCCATGCGCAACGCCCTGCGCGACGCCCAGCTGGACCCGTCGGACATCGACTACATCAATGCCCACGGCACCTCGACGCCCAAGGGCGACGAAATCGAGCTGGCCGCGGTCAAGCGACTGTTCGGCGCGCACGCCAAGGCGCTGTCGATGTCGTCGACCAAGTCGGCCATCGGGCACCTTCTGGGCGCGGCCGGCGCGGTCGAGGCGATTTACTCGATCCTGGCGCTCAACACCCAGATCGCGCCGCCCACCCTGAACCTGGACGACCCCTCCGACGGCTGTGACATCGACCTGGTGCCCAAGGTCGCCAAGCCGCGCAAGATCCGCTACGCGCTGTCGAACTCGTTCGGCTTCGGCGGCACCAACGCCGCGCTGGTTCTCGGTCCGGCGCCGTAGTCCGCCCTCCCGTCGCATCGCAGGCAGACCTTCACGATGTGGCGCGCCCGACTGTTCACCGCCGCGCTGTCGCTGTTCGCGCTCGGTCTCGCGACGCTGGTCGGCGTCTACCTGTGGGCGCTGTCGGCGATCAACGCGCCGGGTCCGCTGCGCCAGCCGGCAACCGTGATCGTCGCGCCCGGCGCTGGGCTGTCCGCCATCGCCGCGCAGCTCGAGGCCGCGCAGGTGATCCGCCACGGCTGGCTGTTCCAGTTGGAAGCCGGCCGCGCCGGCCAGGCGCGGGCGCTCAAGCCCGGCGAGTACCGCTTCGAGCCCGGCACGACGCTGGCCCAGGCGTTGGCCAAGCTGGCCACGCGCGACGTGGTGGCGCGCTTCGTCACCGTCCCCGAAGGCCTGGTGACCGCCGAGATCATGGCCATCATCGCCGCCGCCGAAGGCCTGGTCGGCGACCTGCCCGGCGGCGTCGCCGAAGGCGCGCTGTTGCCCGAAACCTATCGCTACGAATGGGGCGACAGCCGCACCGACCTGATCGCGCGCATGGCCGCGGCCCGGCGCGCGGCGCTCGACAAACTGTGGGCGGCGCGCGCGGACGAGGTGCCGCTCGCCACGCCGGAGGAAGCGGTGATCCTGGCCTCGATCGTCGAAAAGGAAACCGGCGTCGCGGCCGAGCGTGGCCGGGTCGCGGCGGTGTTCGTCAACCGCCTGCGCAAGCGCATGCGGCTTCAATCCGATCCGACCGTGATCTACGGCCTGGCGCCCCAGGGCCTCGACCGGCCGCTGACCCGCGCCGACCTTGAATCGGAAACGCCCTACAACACCTACGTCATCGACCGCCTGCCGCCCGGGCCGATCTGCCATCCGGGCGCCGACGCGCTGGCCGCTGTGTTGAATCCGCCGACCACCGACGAACTCTACTTCGTTGCCGACGGCACCGGCGGGCACGCGTTTGCCCGCACGCTCGACGAGCACAATCGCAATGTGGCGCGCTGGCGACGCATGGACCGGAACGGCGACATCCAGATCGATGCCGTGCCGCCGCCGCAATCCCCGCCCACCGACCGCGAGACCGCGCCCGGTATCGCGCCCAAGGCGGCGCCTAAGCCCGCGCCCAAGCCCGCGCCCAAACCCGCCGCCGCACCGACCGCCGCACCCGCCGCCAAGCCGCCGGTGCCAGAAGTCCGCCGCGATCCCAAGCCGCCGTCACCGCCGCCGCCCAAGCCCGCGCCGCCCGCGTCGGCCGGCGGCCCCGACCCGGCGCGCGTCAATTTTCCGCCCGGTTGAGATTGCAATGGCCGCGTCGCTTGTCGTACATGCCCTGCGCGCAGGCGCAACCGCCCGACTCTTGACGAAGGATTCCGTCCGATGATCGAGATGCTGACCGATCCCGGCCTTTGGGCGGCGTTCCTGACGCTGGCCGCGCTCGAGATCGTGCTCGGCATCGACAACATCATCTTCATTTCCATCGTCACCGGCCGGTTGCCTGCGCACCAGCAGGCGATCGGGCGGCGCATCGGCCTCGGCCTGGCGCTGGTCATGCGCCTGGCCTTGCTCGGCAGCCTGTCGTGGATCGCGGGGCTGACCCAGCCGATCGTCACCGTGGCCGGGTTCGCGCTGTCCTGGCGCGATGTGGTGCTGGGCCTGGGCGGGCTGTTCCTGCTCTACAAGGCCACCGCCGAAATCCACAACACCATGGAG
>JANRJB010000455.1:0-4038 GCA_033764265.1 Rhodospirillaceae bacterium
TATTGGCGCGACGCGCGGCTGTACACCTTCGGCGAAGGCAGCAGCGAGATTCAGCGCGAGATCATCGCCCGGCACATGGGTTTGTAGCCGGGGTTTGTGGCCGGCAAGCGCCGGGTGAACGCTACCGCCACCCGAGGTTTCCGGGGTTGAGATTGCGGCCCGGGTCGAGCGCGTCTTTGATCGTGGTGAGCGCGCGGTAGGTGCCCGGCTGGATGTTGTCGGCGAAGCGATAGAACTTGCCGAGCTGCGAATGAACCGCGCCCAGTTCGCGGAACAGCTCCGCCAGCTCGGCGCGCGTTCGCGCCACCATGGCGCGCGCCGCCGGGTTGGCCGGGATGTGCTTGAATTTCTCGTACTTGTCGCCCAGCACCCTGGCGTGCAGCGGCCCGACCTCATCGAACCAATAGAACATCGGCTCCAGCACGAACTCGGGCCCGGCGCACACGGTGATGTAGCTGTGGCTGATCCCGTGCGCGTCCAGACTTTCTTGGCGTTCGGCGAAGAACAGTTGCACGCGCTCGACTGCTTCGGCGACGCGGCTGAGCGGCAGCAGGGCGTGGATCGGCACCCAGCGCTCGCCGTTCTTGCCGAGGATGCCGCGGATCGAATAGGGCTTGGCGTACAGCGCCATCGGCACCGACGGCTCGAGCGTCCGGCCCTTGGCCGACCAATGGGGACGCAACGAGTCGAGCGCGCTGTCGGCGGCGGGCTGATCGTGGCTTTCGACCGTGATGTGCAGCGACCACGGCACGTCGTCCAGCACGTTTTGGCCCGCGGTGACGATCCGCGCCGCGTTCTTGAGGCCCTGAAACAGCGAGCCCGAACCGGTCGCGACCTTGGCCAGGGTGTCCAAGCCCTCGCGCATGTCGACCTTGGTCGCGGTGCGGTTCTTGAGCGGGTCCATGCCCATCAGCCGGCACGTCACGCCGGTGCGCGCCATGGCCGTCATGGCCGCGGCCATGTCCGACATGGTGTCGAAGCCGACGGAGGCGAACGCGACCCCGCCGGGCTCGGGCCGCAAGGCCAGGACGCACTTGGTCTTGATGCCGAAAGCGCCGGTGTCGCCCAGGAACAGCCCGGTGAGATCGGGGCCGTACAGGCGGGTGAACGGTGACGGCCGGTTCAGTACCATGCCGGAACCGGTCGTCACCACGTCGCCGTTGGCCAGCACGACCTCCAGACCGATCAAGCCCGACATCAGCGCCGAGGCGGTGTTCTGCGCGGCGTTGCCGCCGACCGTGGCGTGGGTGCCCGAGATCGGCCCCTTGAGGACGGTGCGCAGCCCGGTGCCCTTCAAGGCGGCGGAGACCTGCTGCCAGGTGCAGGCCGCGCCCACCACCATGTAGGCATCGTCGCGGTTCACCTCGTGCACGCTGTCGAATCGCGCCATGTCGATCAGCACGGTTCCCAGGCGGTCGGCGACGTAACCCCGGGTGTACGACACGCCGCCGCCGCGCGGCGCGATCGCCAGCCCGGCCGCCACGGCGGCGCGCATCACCGCGACAAGCTCATCGGTCGTGCCGGGCTTGACGATGACGTCGACCAGCGGCGCGTCCTCCCAGAAAAACACGTCCTGCGAGTACGCCCGCCGTTCGGCGGCGTCGATCGAGACATGCGCCGCGCCGACCGCGGCCGCGAAACGTGCCGCCAGTTCGGCCGGGTCGATCGCGGGACGGGCGGCGGGCGAGGCGGTGGTCATCGCATGGCTGTCCATGGGTCCGGTCGGTGCAGGCATCGACGCCGCCGGCGACGGCGTCAACGTCGCGTTCCCGCCACGTTATAGTTATGCCGACGCCGCCGCGAGGGCCGCCGGCGGGCCGCGGCCCATGCTAAGCCGGAACAACCTTCGCCGCGAGGACCCCATGGCCGAGAGCACCGCCCCAGCACGCGCCGCGCCGGCCGCCGCCCCGGCTTCGGACTGGAAGGCGTGGTACGCCATCGGCGTGCTGATGGTGATCTACACGTCGAGCTTCATCGACCGGTCGATCATCTCGCTGATGGTCCAGCCGATCCGCCGCGACCTCGACATTACCGACACCCAGTTCAGCCTGTTGCAGGGGTTCGCCTTCGCGGTGTTCTACACCCTGGCCGGCTTGCCGCTGGGCTGGGCCGCCGACCGCTACAGCCGCCGAATTCTGATCTTCTTCGGTACGACGTTCTGGTCGCTGGCCACGGCGGCCTGCGGCTTGGCGCAGAGCTTTCTCCACATGTTCCTGGCCCGGGTCGGGGTCGGGATCGGCGAAGCGACGCTGTCGCCCTCGGCTCAGTCGCTGATCACCGATCTGTTTCCGCGCGACAAGCTGGCCCGCGCCTTGGCCATCTACAACCTCGGGATCAGTTTCGGGCAAGGCCTGGCTTTCCTGATCGGCGGCACGGTGATCGGGCTGTTGTCCTCGGCCGAGGCGGTCGATGTGCCGGTGCTGGGCGCCATGAAGCCGTGGCAGTTGACGTTCATGGCGGTCGGCCTGCCGGGCGTGATCCTGGCGATGTTCATGTTCACCGTGCGCGAACCCGAACGCAAAGGCCGCCTGACGACGCTGGCCACCGAAAACCGCGCCGGCGCGGCAACCGGTCTGCCGCTCATGGTGTCGCTCGGGTTCTTCTGGAAGCACCGGCGCGCCTATGGCTGGTGGGTGGCGGGCAATTCGCTGCTCGGCTTCGTGCTGTTCGGGTTCGGCGCTTGGATGCCGACATCGTTGATCCGCACCTTCGGATGGACCGCGGCCGAGGCTGGCCAGACCTATGGCGTGCTCTTGCTTTTGTTCGGCACCAGCGGCGCGGTGGTAGCCGCCTGGATCACCGATATCCTGGTCAAGCGCGACACGCCGTATGCCTATTACAAGATGCTGGCCTGGAACTGCGTGCTGTTGTTCCCCTTCGCGGTCGCCGCACCGCTGGCGAATAGCCCGACGCTGGCGGTGGCGCTGCTGGCGCTGGCGGTGCTGTTCGCCAATCCCTGGGTCAACATCTCCGGGGCGGCCTTGCTGGCGATCACGCCCAACCAGATGCGCGGCCAGATCGTCGCGATCAAGTTCTTCTTCTCGTCGACCGTCAGCTTCACGATCGCGCCGACGGTGATCGCGCTGCTGACCGACTACGTCTTTGGCCGCGACGAGGGCGTGCGCTACTCGCTGGCGGTGGTCAGCGTGGTGTGCGTCCCATGCGCGCTGTTCTGCTACCGGATGGCCATGAAGCCGTACGAAGAGATGCAGGCCCTGCGCCACACCTGGGCCGACTGACGGCCGTTCGCGTCGGCGCGACGCCTGCTTTTTCGCGAAGTGTTGCGTCCCGGCAACAAGCGCGCGAACGCCCAAATCACCGCTACTGAATGCATTTTGCAATGCGGTAAGGCGCATCGCGCCCGCAACTGGCCTGTCATAACCATGTCAAACGGCCGGGGGCCGAATTGACGATCAGGATCATCCACTTCAACCATCGACTCGGACGCGAACCTTTCCCTTGCATGATGCTGCAAAGTGGATCGGGACGGGGCGGCGAGCTGGCCGCCGGGGACACGGGACTTTCAAGGGGGTAAATCATGACACGTCGACTCTCGCTTTCGACCGTTGCCGCCGCGGCGCTGTTGGCGCCGTTCACACTGAGCGGGGCGATGGCCCAGCAATCCTCCCAGGTCGGCATCGAGGAAATCGTCGTCACCGCGCGCAAGCAGGCGGAAAGTCTGCAGTCGGTACCGCTGTCGGTGACCGCGTTCACCACCGAGGCGCTGCAGAACATCAATCCGCGAACGCTGTCGGACCTCAACAACCTCAGCCCCAGCCTCAACTTCCAGGCCGGCACCGGGCGCGGCGGCCAGGGCCGCCTGCAGATGCGCGGCACCTCCGGCGGCACTGCCGGCACGTCGAAGGCTACCATCTACATGGACGGCGTCTTCATCGCCGGCAACTCCCAGAACGTGAACTTCGCGGAGCTGGAGCGGGTCGAGGTGATCCCCGGCCCGCAAAGTGCGCTGTTCGGCCGGTCGACTTTCGGCGGCGCGGTCAACTACATCACCCGCGACCCGACCGACGAGTACAAGGT
>JANRJB010000003.1:0-45563 GCA_033764265.1 Rhodospirillaceae bacterium
TGTTCTGCCGTCGCAACACCGACGGAAAAGGCACGCCGGTGGTGATGATCCACGCCAGCGCCGCCTCCAGCTTTGGCATGGACCGCTACATGAAGCCCTTGATCGGCAAGCGCCCGGTGCTGGCGGTCGATCTGCCGGGCAACGGCGAGTCGGACAACCCTATGGGCGCCACCGTTTCCGTCGAGGCCCAGGCCAAGTTCCTCGCCCAGGCGATCAAGGCCGCCGGCTACGATCAGGTCGACGTATTCGGCTATTGGGGCGGCTGCGCCGTAGCGGTCGAACTCGCCATCCAGAATCCCAAGCTGGTGCGCAAGCTGGCGGTGCCGACATTGATGGTGTTGGACGACGCCACCCGCGACGAGTACGTCGCCAACTACACGCCGACCATCGAGATCGAGGAATACGGCGCGCACCTGATCAAGGTCTGGAACATGGTGCGCGACCAGGAACTCTACAATCCCTGGTACAAGCGCAAGAAGGACCATATCCGCCGATACGGCGAGCCTGATATCGCGCCCGAGATCATCCACCGGCGCACGGTCGACTTGTTCAAATGCCTGGACATCTACCAGTCGGCCTATCGCGCGCACTTCATGTATCCATCGCTCGCCAAGCTGAAACAGGTCGGCTGCCCGGTGCTTCTTGGCAACCCCGACTTCCCGTCGGTCAAGCAGGCCGAGGCGGCGGCCAAGTCGGCCACCGCCAAGCCGTTCCCGGCCGACTTCGCCGCCGCGGCCGACGCGCTGCTCGGCTTCTTCGCCTGAGGCCGCGCCGATGAGCGTCGAGATCTGGGGCTATATCCACATTCTGTTGTTCGTGTTCTGGCTGGGTGCGGATGTCGGGGTGTTCACCTCGGCGGTGATGGCCAAGAACCCCAAATTGTCGTTCGAGACTCGCGCCAACCTGTTGCGCCTGGGTCTGATCGTCGACTGCTTTCCGCGCGCCTGTTTCGCGCTGATTTTCCCAGTCGGCCTGCACCTGACTGATGGATTGGGCCTGCACCCGGTGACGCCGGCCCTCTATGCGTTCGGTTGGATCCTGGCGGCGGTGTGGTTGACGATCATCTTCGTCGCCTACACCAACGAAGGAAAGCCGATCGCCCACCTGGCCAACAACATCCAGTTCGCGCTGGAAGGCGCGCTCGGGTTGTTGTTCACCGTGGTTGGTCTTAACTCGCTGGCCACCGGCGCGCCCTTGGCCGACGTTTGGTTCGCCTGGAAGATCCTGCTGTTCGGTCTCGCCTTCTGGGCGGCCATGGCCATCGACCTGTGCTTCCGCCCGTTCCTGGCCCCGTTCATGGAGATCGGCCGCGAAGGCTCCACGCCCGAGCGGGAAGAAGCCGTCAGCCGGGCGATCAACAATACGTTGGTTGCCGTGATGACGCTGTACGTCATCATCGCCGTCATCGCCTTCCTGGGCAAAGTGAAGCCGGCGTTCTAGATGCCTCGTTCCATCGCCTTACTCGCCGCGCTGATCTGGGCGGCTCCCGCCGCCGCGCAGCCGGTGTGTACGACCGGTGCGGCGAAGATCGACATGGTGATTCACTCGGTGGTGCACGACGTGGAACGCTACACGGCGTACCGGCAGGCACTGGCCGACAGCAAGCTGATCGCGGCCTTCGGCGGCGTCGTGCGCGCGGTCGGCACGCGCCTCAGTTCCGCGCCCGAAATGTTGGAGGGCGACTGGCCCGCCAACCGCCACGCCTTCGTCATCCGCTGGCCCTGCGCCGCGGCGGCCAAGGCGTTCTGGAATTCCGATACCTACCAGCACGACATCTTGCCGTTGCGGCGCGGCGCCGGCTCGTTCGACGTGGCGCTGTATCCGGCGGTGGAGTGACCTAGCCGCTCATCACGCCGGGATCGGCGCGCCAGCCGCACGCGGCCAGCAATGGCGCCATGTGCGGCGGCGGCGGCGCGCTCGCCGTCACCGGCGGCCGGTTGGGATACAGCGGCAACACGATCGACCGGGCGTGCAGCATCAACGGCAGCGAGGCGTCGCCAGGGGTCTTGCGTCCGTAGATCGCGTCGCCCGTGACCGGGCAGCCCAACGCGGCGCAGTGCACGCGAATCTGGTGGGTGCGGCCGGTACGCGGTTTCAGTTCCAGCCAGGTGCGCGGCCCGTCGGGCCCTTCGCTTGCGCCCAGCACGCGATAGTCGGTCACGGCCTCCTGGCCGTCCTGCTGACCGGAGCGCGCGACCATCATCTTCCAGCCGCCGCGCGGGGTTTCCTTTTTCAGGGCCAGGTCGACACGGCCCTCGGCGGCCGGCGGCGCGCCATCGACCACAGCCCAGTAGGTTTTTTCGACCTGGCCGCCGGCGAACAGCGCGCCCGCTTTGCGCAACGCCTTGGGGTGGCGGCCCAACACCAGGCAGCCCGAGGTGTCGCGGTCCAGCCGGTGGGCGAGGCCGGGCGCGCGCGGCAGCCCGAAGCGCAGCACGTCCAGGAACTGCTCCAGGTTGGGGCCGCCCTTGGGTCCGGCATGCACCGGAATGCCGGCCGGCTTGTCGATGATGATGATCAGTCCGTCGCGGTACAGCACCCGCGCCAGCACCTCGTCGGGGCGCAGCTTGACGTCGGGCCGCGCCGGCGCGTCGTCGTCATGGCGCGCGGGCGGGCGGTGCCGGCGATCCGGTCGCGGCCCGGTTTTGTGCCGGTGAGAGGGTTTGGCCATGCGCATAAGTCCAGCAGATAACGCACGGCGGCGACCAGCGCCAGGGTGGCGGCCGCCCGAACCCTGACCGGGATCAAGGGCCATACCCCGGAAAGACTTTAGCGTTATTGTGTTGGTCCAAAGTTGAAGGGAAGCCTCGTCATGCCGTCCGTATCGACCGCCAAATCCGCCAAACGACAGACCCGGACCGCCCGCGCCAAGGACGTCGTCGAGGGTGTCGGCCGCCGCCACCAATTTCCGCTGACGTGGCTCCTGGTCGCCGACGGCGCCGAAGCGCAGATTTACGCGGTCGAACCCGTGACCTTCGCGCTGACCCCGTTGAAACAGGGTCGCTTCAAGCATCGCGACATCGCCAGCCGCAACCTGGTCAGCGACCGCCCGGGGCGCTCGTTCAACAGCCGGGGCAGCGTCCGCCACGCGCTCGAGCCGCGTGTCAGCCCGCACCAGGCCGCCGAGGATCGGTTCCTCAAGACCGTTGGTCAGTCGCTCGGTCCGTTGATGCGCGCGGCCAAGGTCGGGGACTTGTTGATCGCCGCGCCGCCCAAGGCCATGGCGGTGCTGCGCAAGGCCATGTCCAAGCCCGTCCGGGACAAGATCGCCCTGGAAGTCACCCGCGAGTGGACCAAGCTCGCGCCGCTGGAGATCACCAAGCGGCTGATCAAGGCGCTGGTGCGCGCGCCGCGCGCGGAATGACGCGTTAACGCGCTTCGTGCTTCAGGAAGGCGATGATGGCGGCGCGCAGCTTCTCGTCGCCGATGCCGGGAATGCACATGTTGACCTCGGTGCCCAGCATGGCCGGGTCGGCCAAGTAGGCATCGAGCGTCACCTCGGTCCAGACGATCTTGGAGTCGCGGATCGGCGCGGAGTAGGCAAAGTTGTCCTGCGATCCGGCGCGACGGCCAAAAATGCGGGCCAATGACGGGCCGGTGCCGGCCTCGCCCGGTTTCAGGCTGTGGCAAAAGCGGCATTCGCGGTCGAAGCCCGTCTTGCCGGCGTCGAGATCGGGCGCGGCCCGCGCCGATCCTGCAGCCAGCAGCACGCCCAGAGTCATCGTGGTCACGGCACGCGATACGCGAGTCATTTCGGCCTCCCGCCTGTCGACAACGATCGCACTTGAAGACTTTGGGCCCCTTGCCGCCATGACCGGGGTCAAGCGGCGGACCCGCCCGTTTAACTGTCCAGTCCCAGCGCGCCGGGATTGACGATGCCGGCCGGGTCGAGCGCGGCCTTCAGCGCGCGGATCAGTTCACGGGCTTCCGGCTGCCGGGTGTGCAGGAACGGGTAGGCGCGCCCGATCTGCATGTGCACGCCGCCCAGCGCGCTGAAAACGTCCGACAGGCCGCTGCGCAACGTGTTGACCGCGGCCCAGGTTTCCGGCGCCGGCGGGTGGACGGCCTTGGTCTCCAGGAACCCGCAGTCGAGGTAGCTGTCGATCATGGCCGTGCGCGCATCGCGCCAGTAGAAGTTCACCTCCACCAGCACACAGCTGCGCCCCACCAGATTGCTGACCTGGCCCCACACTAGGCCGTGCTGCGCGATCACCGCGGCGTGGCGGTTCATGTAGGCGTCGACGGCCTCAAGGGCGGCCAGATGCCGCGAGTGGGGCACGATGCCGTGCATCGGCACCCAGCGGTCGCCCGTGGGTCCCAGCATCATCACCGGCGGCGGAAACGGTGTGGCGCGCATGATGCGCGGGATGCTGGCCTCGATCTCGCGTCCGCCGCGCGCACGGCACAGGCGGCGCACGTCGGCGAGTTGGCGTTCGGCGTCGGCGTCGTCGCGGCCGTCCAGGGTCATGTGCGCGGTGTAGCCGACGTTCTTCAGGTAGTGCCGGCCGGCGACCGCCACGTTGAACGCGGCCTTCAGCCCGCCCAAGAGCGAGCCTTGTTCCTTGGCGACATTGACCAGCTTCTGCACGTCGTCGGCGAAGCCGGTGGACGCCACCCGTTCGCTCAGAAACCACGGATCGAAGCCGAAGCACTCGGTCACCAGGTCGCGCCGGCCCACGTCGCTCAGGGCCGCCGCATAGTCTTCGCGCCGGTCGAACGAGAAGGCGGCATAGCGCACCGCGGCCGGCCGCTCGATCAGCTGCAGCACCACCTCGGCCTTGACGCCCAATGCGCCGGAGTCCGCCAGGAACAGCCCGGTCAGATCGGGGCCGTAGTGGCGCACGAACGGCACGGCATTCTCCGCCGCCGCCCACGCACCGGTCCGCAGCACCCGTCCATCGCCCAGCACCACCTTCAAGCCGATCACGTGGTCGGCAGCGAAGCCCCACCGCGCCGAGCCGTAGTTGATGGCGTTCTGCGAAGCACCGCCGCCGACGGTGGCATGCAGCCCCGAGCCCGTGCCCCAGAACGGCGTGCGCAAACCCGCGGGCTTCAGCGCTTCGTTGAGTTGGTGCCAGGTCACGCCCGCCTCGACATGCACGTACATGTCCTGCGCGTTGATTTCGATGATGCGGTTGAGGCTCCCGGTGTCGATCAGCACCGTGTCGGTGCGGTCGGTCAGGTAGCCGGCCGAGTACGACAGGCCGCCGCCGCGCGCGGCCAGGGTTGCCCCGGCCGCCGCGATTGCCGCCACCACCGCCGGCAGTTCGTCGGCGCGGCGCGGACACACGGCAAGCACGGGCGGCGTGCGTGTGTAGAAAATGTCGGTGCCGAGGATCGCCCGGCGCGCGTCGTCGGCGATGACGTTGTCGGCGCCGACAATGCCGGCCAGCACGCGCGTCAACCGCTCGACATCGATGGTCGGCTTGATCATGCGGTCAGCATGGGCGCGCGGCCCGTACGGTGGCAAGGGTCGCCGATTTCTACGCATGTGAATGTCGTGGCGCGCGATTGCCGCCGCGCCGACCGGGGTGTTGAATTGCGCGCCAATCGGGGAGGCAGCCATGGCCCGTCCGCATATCGAATTCGTTCAATCTCAAGTGCTGCCGTTCCGCCGCGGGCTCTATGGCGGCGCGCGGCCCGAGGCTGAGGTGCGCATCCTGAGCATTGACGACGAGGGCGGTGATTCCTCCACCCAGATCAGGTGGCCGGCCGGGTTCTCGCGCAGTACGCCGGAATACCTCGACGCCGACGAGGAGTTCCTGGTGCTCGAGGGCGCGCTCGAAATCAACGGCCGGCTCTACCGCAAGCACGACTACGCGCACCTGCCGCGGGGCTATCTGCGCCGCACGCAGTCCAGCGCCACGGGCGCGGTGACGCTGACGTTTTTCTCAGGCGAGCCGCACGCGGTGATCAGCGACCGCGCCGGCAACAACTTCGATCCCCGGCGGCTGGTGGAGCACATCGACACCCGCGCCCATCCGCGCATGACCAACGTCGCCGAGGCGTTCAACACGCCGGGCTGGGACCCGAGCGGATCATTTCACAAGGATCTGTTCACCGATCCGTATACCGGCGAGCGCACCTGGCTGATTGGCATGGCGCCGCACTGGTCCACCAGCCTCGCGGAGATTCATCCGGTGGTCGAGGAGGAATACTCGATCCTGGGCGACCTGTGTTTCCCGATCGGCAACTTCCGCGACGGCGCCTACTTCTGGCGGCCGCCGGGCATTCGGCACGGCCCCTTCGCCACCTGGGGCGGCACATTGCATCTGGTGCGCTGCAAGGGCGGGCCGTTCGCGACCCAGTGGGTCGACACCGGCGGCGTGGAATGGTTCCCCGACTACAAGCCGGTCTTGCCGGCGGACTACCGCGCCCATGTCGACCGCGCCGCGTCCAATGCGCGTGAACCGAATTACTGAACCGGAGGCGGCCATGCCCCATCGTCTGATCCGCACCGCCACGCAGAACTGGACGCCCGATCCTGAAATCCCCGGCTTCAAGCAGCAGATCCTGCTGCGCAACGCCGCGCGCAAATCGGTGGTGCGCAAGTGGTTCGTGCCGCCCGACTGGGGCGTCGACATTCTCAAGGGCAAACCCGACCGGCACTATCATCGCAGCGTGATCGAACGCGCCTACAATCTCGGCGGCGACTTCCCGCACTGGGAATTCTCGTCCGTCGCCGATTTCAAGGGCGAGTTGATCGTGTTCCGCCGCCACACGGTGATGGATCGCCCGCCCGGCAGCCTGCACGGCCTGTTGCCCACCCCGCGCGCGCAGGCAGGCGCGGAAATTTTGTACTGGAACACCGGGCCCGGCACCAGCATCGCCGAGAAGGCGTTCGCGCGCGAGACGGTGAAGGTGCCGTTCGACAAGCGCGCCAAGGTCGGCCGCGACGACTTTCCGGCGGCGCGCATCTTCCAGGCCGACGCGCTGGCGTGGCAGCGCCATCCCCGCGTCACCGGCCTTAAGATCAAGCCCCTGATGCCGGCGGTGGACGGCGCGGGCCAAACGGCCGTGGTGTCGGTACCGGCCGACTGGATGCCGTCGGCTCCGGTCGAGATCGCCGCGCCGCCCAGCGAGACCGCGTGGCTTTACATGTTGTCGGGCGATATGCGCCTGAAGGTCGGAGAACCCGGCGCGGCGGGCGACATGACGCTCGGCGAAGGCGATTTTCTGGCCTGGGACGGCGGAACAGACGTGCGTTTCGGCCAGGGCGAGGCCAGCGGCGGCGGCGCCACCGTGCTGTGTACCGGCCACGCGCTGGGGTGAGGGAGACGTTTGCCCACCTCATTCAATTGGGTTTCGCTTGTGATGTGGTCGAGCGCGGGCGTAAAATCGCGCCACCATGGAGCCCGAAAGCCGTCGCACCAAAATGACTGAGTCGCCCGATATTCTCATCGACAAGATTCGCGCTCTACCAGCCGATCGCGTGGCGGAGGTCGAGGATTTTGTCGATTTCATCACCCAGAGGGAACGTGATCGGGGCCTCGTGAGGGCCGCGACAGCGGCCAGCGCAACCGCGTTCGCGCGCGTTTGGAACAGTGCCGACGACGACGTCTATGACCGGATTTGATTTCGGCGACGTCGTCCTCGTTCCGTTCCCCTTTACATCCCAATCCGCTTTCAAGCGTCGTCCGGCCGTCGTCGTCAGCACGCGGTCCTACAATGTTTCGCGGCCGGATGTGATCGTGATGGCAATCACAAGCCAACTCCCTCCCGACGGTCAGGCCGGAGATGTCTTGATCCGGCTGTGGCAATCGGCGGGCCTTCTCAAGGCGTCCTGCATCAAGCCTGTCGTCGCGACGCTGGAGCAGTCCATCGTCATCAGGAAATTGGGTGTCCTTGAGCCTGATGATGCCCGAACGCTTGAGCGGTTCATCGCCTCAATATTGGGTTCCCGCTGACTCGGACGTGACCGTCAGCGTTCACCTTCACACCCTGATCAGGTCGCGCGGCAGCGTGTACAGCCGCTCGGCGCCGGTGGCGGTGATCAGCATCGATTCCTCGAAAAACACGCCGCCCCAGCCGATCTCGTGCAATTCGAAGTCCATGTTCAGCACCATGCCGGCCTCGATCGGGAAATCGCCCAGCGTGCCGCCGGCGATGAACGGCACCTCGATGTGGTCGAGGCCGATGCCGTGGATGAAGGCCAGTTCGAAGCTCGGGCAGCCGTGCTTGCGCACCGTGGCGATGGCGCGGTTGCGCAGCTCCCCGGTACCGGCGCCGGGCTTCATGGCGCCGTAGGCCTCGGCCACGCCGGCCATGTAGCCGCGCCAGTATTGTTCCAGCTTTGGCGAGGCCTCGCCCAGCACCACCGTGCGCTGGCAGTCGCCCATGTAATGGCGCCAGCGCAGCATGCTGTCGAAGCAGACCTGGTCGCCCATGTGGATCGGATACTCGGCCAGCGGCCGGGCGGCGCCCGCGCTGCGCCGGCCGGCGCCGTTGAAGGCCCCCAGCACGCGGGCGCCCTGTTCGGCCACGCCGATCTCGTAGGTGCGCCGCACCTCGCCCCAGGTCGCGCCGTCGCGGATGGCGCCGATGGCCTTGCGCACCGCGTATTCGTTCTTGTTCGCGGCCGTGCGCAAAATCTCGATTTCCGCTGGAGTTTTCACCATGCGGCATTCGAGCAGCAGGTTGGTGGCGTCGCTGACCGTGGCGTGCTTTACGGCGTCGCCGAGGTACTGGGCGAAGCGGGTATCGTCGAAGCCGAGCCGAGCGCGGGTGAGCCCCATGTCCTTGAGTGCGGCGATCACCGTGTCAAACACGCCGACATAGTGCTTCTTCTCCACGTCCTGCACCATCGCGCGGATGGCCGCTTCGTCCGGCGTCAGTGCCGCGTCGGTGGCGAAGGTATGAACCTTGAGCACGCCGCCGTAGATGCCGAAGTAGTACAGCCGCACGTCGGGCATCCAGGTCGGCTGCTCGTACAACACCGCCGCCTCGATCTCGGTGGTCACCAGGCAGGGCGCGATGCTGGGCGAGCGCGGCACGATGGCGCACGCCAGCCACGGCACGTCGTACAGGAAGTCGGTGTCGTAATCGCTGAGGTAGACGACGTTGTTGGGCACGACCGCGACGATCGCGTCGAGCCCCTCGCGATCCATGATGGCGTTGAGACGGTCGCGGTTGAGCAGCATGGCCGCGTCAGGCCCTGCGTCGCCGGCGGGGCGCAGAGGTCTTGGCGGCGTGTTCGTCGTAGACCTTCTTCAGGATCTCGATGGCCATCTCGGCCGCCGGAAAGCCGGCCTCGAGCCCGGTCAGCATCAGGATCTCCTCGACGTGCGCGCGCGGGATGCCGTGGTGCGCGGCCATCTTCATGAAGAACTCCACCTCGCGCATGTGCTTGCCGGTGAACAGCGTGATGGCGCACAGGATCTTGGTTCGCAGGTCGACCTGATCCAGCTCCCACACCGGCACCATCACCTGGATCAGCTTGGCATGGAACGACGGCGGCCGCGTCGCCCTGATCCATTGGTAAACCTGTTCGCCCTCGGCCTTGCCCCACAGTCTGTGGGTAATGGCCCGGAACCGGCGTTCAAGGTCGGCGGCGTCGCCCTTGGCCATGTCAGTGCGCTCCCGGTTTTTCGCCGATGGTCATCCACCACGGATAAGCACCGAAGAAATAGTCGACGTTGGTGCTCCAGCCGGTCAGGTGGTTGGGCAAGGGCACGTCGCGGGCGTCGGCGAAGCCGGCTTTTTTCAAGAGTTCGGTCCGGTCGAGGGAGAAGAACAGCGGAATGAACGGGTCTTCCATCCGCCGGCCGGTGGAATCGAGCAGGAACTCCGACAGGGGATGATACTGTTCGCGCAGCACCTTGAAGGGCGGCGATTCCATGATGGCGAACACCCCGCCGGGCTTGAGGATGCGAAAGGCCTCGGCGCACACCTCGTCCATCGCCTGCTTGTTGATTTCGTGGAACAGCCAAATGGCCGCCACCAGGTCGACGCTGTTGTCGGCGAACGGCGTGCGCTCGGCGCGCGCCTGGACGAAGTGCACGGGCTTGCCCTGTGCCTCGGCGAACTTGTGGCCGTACTTCAGCATCGGCGCGGCGTAATCGACGCCGTAGACCTTGGCACCGGGGAACTTGTCGCAATAGGGCACCGTGGTCTTGCCCATGCCGCAGCCGAAATCGACGATTGTCTTGAAGTCGCGGGCGGGCACGCCATTGGCCAGCGCCCAGCCCATCTCGTTGTTGTCGTCGCGGTGGCACAGGAACGGGCCGATCATCCAGTGGTACATGATTCCGGCGAACGGGTTGCCGTGGAAGCTGCCGGGCTGGGTGTGGATCTCGACGTTCTTGTAATAGCGCGGCACCTCGACCGAGGGATCGAGTGTCAGGCTGCCTTTCGCGCCCGGCGGATTGATGTCGTCGAGCCAGGCGATCACCTCGTCCTTCTGTTTGTCCAGAATGTCGAGGATCGTCTGGAACATCAGCGCGTGGTTATGCCGCTCGAAGAACGCACCGAACTTGTAGGGAATGCCGGCTTCCATCAGCGACTTGGTTTCGGCCAGGGTCGGCGCGCGGCCGCCGAACTTGTCCTGATGCGCCTGGTAATGGCGCACCATCGCCGGGCCGATGCCGGTTGAGTTGTAACCCATCAGGCCGGCGACGAAGTCGAAACGGGCCTGCTCGCTGCGCGTCTTGACGATGTGCATGGTGGTGTCGCTTTCGTGGCGGCGGCGCAAAACCTTCAAGATGGTAGCCACGCCGCACAGGCGGGGCAATTCGCGCCGGATGAATTCACCACTGTGCATTCCCGCGCGCGGTGGCTGTTGTCGGGCGCGGGCCGGGGCGTCATGATGCCCGCCGCATCGCACGCACATCCATGGCCCGGCCGCAGACCGAGAACCTCAATGCCTTCGCCGTCGCGCCCGCGCCCTGGCGACCGCCGGGCTGGCCCGACGGCGCCACCCTGCGCGAGCTGAACCGCGACCCCGACACCGGCGCGCTCAGCGCGCTGTTGCACATGCCGGCGGGCTGGGCGTGGCCGGGCCCCGGCAGCTGCAGCGCCGACCAGGACCTGTTCGTGTTCGAAGGCGCGCTCGACATCGGCGGGCACAGGCTGGCCAACGGCGGGTTCTGCTTCTATCCCGCGGGCGTGGTGCAAAACGGCTGGCATGTGCGCGAGGCGGCCACGCTCTACGTCATCTACAACCGCGCGCCGATCTTCGAGGCCGGCGCCGCGCATCGGCCGGGCGCGGCCGTCGCCAAGTCCGTGCCCGCGCGCGACACCTGGGCCATGGACTGGTTCGATCCGCTGGCGGCGTCCAAGCCCAGCATGACCTTCCATCCCGGCATCTTCGTCAAGGAGCTGCGCGTCGACCCCGACACCGGCACGCGCACGCACCTCGCCGGTCTGATGCCCGGCTGGTTCCAGGAAGGCATCGAGGTCCACCCGGTGCGCGAGGAAAGCCTGGTGATCTCGGGCGACGTCCACATCGCCACCGTCGACGGCAAGCCGGGCTATACCGTCACCGTCGGCGGCTTTTACTCGCGCCCGGCGGGCGTGCCGCACGGCCCGCTCGCCTCGAAGAACGGCAACGTCGGCATCGTCCACTGCGAAGGCCTGCTCGGCATTGACTACCGCACCGACCCCGAGGCCGAGCGGCGCATCATGGCGCACCTGCGCGGCTTCCCCTGGAAATAGGGCCCCCATGATCAAGGACTATTATCTCGACCATCCGGTGATCGATCGCGTCATGAAAGTGGTGATGGCGCTGGCGCGCGAAACCTACGTCATGCACGACCGCATGGCGCTGATCGAAAAGATGCTGGACGAAAAAGGCGTGCTGTCGCGCGCCGACCTCGACGGTTTCACCCCGACCGCGGCCGAACAGGCCGAGATCGAGCGCCGCCGCGACGCCTTCATCGCCGCGGTGCTGGACCCGATCACCCGCGAACGGGCCGATCAATGACCGGGTCGGCACGATGACGGAGTCAACCGCCGACGGATCTCCGGCGCGGCCGTCTTTGGCCGGTTTCCTGCGCGAGGTGCGCGGCGTACCGGCGGTGGTGTTCGCCACCTGTTTGATCGGCTGGGCCTTGTCGAGCATGGACCAGTCCCTGTTCGGCTACGCCATTCCCGGCATCCGCGCCGAGTTTGGCGCCGGCATCGATGATGTGGGCTGGGTGCTGTCGGTGTCGTTCGTGTTCGCGGCGTGCGCCTCGGCCGGCATCGGCCTGCTCACCGACATCTACGGCCGGCGCGTCATGTTCATGATCTGCCTGGCGGCATCGGCGTTGCTGGTGGGCACGCATGCGTTCGTGATCGGGCTGGTCAGCCTGACCGTCCTGCGCATGTTGGCGTTCGGCATGGGCAACGGCCTGTCGCCGATCACCAACTCCTACGTCGCCGAGACCGCGCCCAGCCGCTACCGCGGCATGATGATCGCGCTGCTCCAGTGCGGCTATCCGCTCGGCTGGTTCGCCGCCTCGCTGTTCGTGGCGCCGCTGATCGCCAACTTCGGCTGGCGTTACATCTTCATGCCGGCGCTGCTGGTCATTCCCATCGCCTTTCTGCTCGCCCGCCAGCTGCCGGAAAGCGCCCGCTTCGCCGAGGCGCGCAGGCGCGAGAAGGAACAGGCCGCGGCCGGGCAGGGCGGCGGCGTTCGCGCCAAGATCGGCGAACTGTTCAGCCCGGGCTTGCGCCACCGCACCATCGTTATCGGTATCGTGTTCTTCCTGTACGGCGGCGCCTACGCCGGCACCGCGTTCTACTTCCCGTCGTACTTCAACGAGTTCCGCGGCTACACCATGGAACAGGCCACCGAGATCGTCGGCATCTCCTACGGCGTCGGCGTGCTGGGCTATATCGCGGTGGCGATCCTGGGCGAATTCGTGATGACCCGCCGCAACGTCTGCGTGCTGTGGGCGGTGCTGGGCATGCTCGCCATCCTCGCGCTGTTGTGGCTGCCCGACAGTTTCGCCGAGGACATGGTGGCCTTCGCCGTGATGTCGGCGCTGCTCTACGGCAACGCCGCGGCGCTGACGATGCTGCTGGCCGAATCCTTCCCGACGCGGGTGCGCGCCACCGCGGCCGGTTTCGCCGGCTCGTTCATGCTCAACATCGGCCACGCCGTATTCCCGGTGGCGGTCGCCTCGGGCATCAAATCCATCGGCTGGCAATGGGCGTTCACGCTCGGCGTGGTGCCGCCGCTGTTGATCGTGATCGTCGCGCTGCTCACGTTGCCCAACTACAAATCGGGCCTCGACCTGGACGAGATCGCCAGGTAGATCGCCAAGTCGCAGGCGCGCTCACCGCATGGTCAGGATGACTTTGCCCTCGCGCTCGGCGCCTTTGCGGCCGGCGTGGGCGACCGCGTCCTTCACCCGCGCCAGCGGATAGGTGGCGGCGATCTTCGCCGTCAACTGGCCGCGCTCGAACAAGTCGACCAGCTCCTGGTAGATGGCGCGCACCTGCGCGGGCGTGCGCTTGGCGAACTGGCGCACGGTGTAGAACCCCATCAGCCGGATGTCGCGCAGGAACAAGGTATCCGGCGCGATCACGCAGTTCTCGCCCGCCGCCATGCCGTAGGCCAGCAGTGTGGCCCCATCGGCCAGGCAGTCGGCCAGCCGTTGGGTCGCCTGACCGTTCACCGCGTCGAGCCCGACCCGGATCGGCGCGGCCCCGGTCGCGTCCTTCACCCGCGCGGCCAGATCGGGGCCGTCGACCAGCACAACATCGCCGCCGAGGGCCGTGAGGTCCGCGATCGGTTCGGGCCGGCGCACCACGTTGACGGTGCGGATGCCCCACAGCTTGGCCAGTTCGATCAGGTAGCGTCCGCAGTTGGAGTTGGCCGCGTTCTGAATGATCCAGTTGCCGGGTTTCAGGTCGCCGAAATCCTTCAGCACCAGGTACGAGGTCGGCGGATTGATGGGAAGCAATGCCAGCTGCGCCGCGTCGCCGGCCGGCGCCGGCAAAAGGCCGTCGGCAGGAACGCAGATTTCCTCGCGCCAGGCTCCGCAAGCCAACGGCAGGAACACCCGCTCGCCCGGCCGCACGTTGCGCACCTCCGCGCCCACGGCCCTGACCGTGCCCACGCCCTCGAACCCCGGCACATGCGGCAGCGGCATGCGGAAGCGCGGCAGCCCCTGCATGCAGTACAGGTCGGCCAGGTGGATCGGCGCGGCCTCCACCGCGATCACCGCCTCGCGCGGGCCGGGCGTCGGTGTCGGTTGATCGATCAGCGCGATGACCTCGGCCGGCTGGCCGTGGCGGTCGTAGCGGGCGGTTTTCATGGCGCAAAAGTCTCCGTGATCTTGCGCAAGTCTTAGGCGCGCCGCACAGTCGAAGAAAGCGTTTCATCGCCGCGCCGGAAAAATTCATAAGGCGGCAGCGCGAAAGGACAGCCCATGACCACGCCGCACGACGACCAGACCATATCCGAACTCGCTCGGGTGGTTGGGGCCGGACACGTCGACACCGCCGCAGAGTCTCTGACATTCGTCGCGTCGGATTTCTTCATCGACGGGCATCCGCCGCTGGCCGTGGTCGCGCCCGGCACGGTGTCGGAGCTGTGCGCGGTGGTGCGCGCGGCCGCCGACCGTGGCCGTGCCATCGTCGCCCGCGGCGCGGGGCTGTCCTACACCGGCGGCGCCGTGCCCGCGGCGGCGGGCGCGGTGATGATCGACACGCGCCGCCTGAATCGCATTCTCGACATCTCGCCCCAGAACATGACCGTCACCGCCGAAGCCGGCGCAACGTGGGAGAATCTGCACGCCGCCCTGGCCGAACACGGCCTGCGCGTGCCGAGCTTTGGGCCGTCGACCGGGCGCTATGCGACGCTCGGCGGCAGTCTGTCGAACAACGCGATGTTCTTCGGCGCGGCCAATCGCGGCACGGTGGCGGACTCGGTGCTGGGGCTCGACGTCGTGCTGGCCGATGGGCGCGTGCTCGCCACCGGATCGGGCGCGATCGATGGCGGCACGGCCTTCTTCCGGCATCACGGGCCCGACCTGACCGGGCTGTTCCTGGCCGACGCGGGGGCGATGGGCGTCAAGGCGGCCGCGACGCTGGCGCTGGAACGCACGCCGGCGGGCATCGGCTTCGCTTCGTTCGCCTTCAAGCGCTACGCCGACATGATCCTGGCCGCCGCCGAGATCGCCCGCACCGGGCTCGCAGCCGAATGCCTGGGCGTCGGCGCGTACGTGCCGGGCGGAAATGCCGCCGCCACGCCGCCATCGTTGCACATGGTGGTGGAAGGATGGACGCCGGAGATCGCCGCCGCGCATCTGGGCGTCGTCAAGCAGATCGCCGGCGTCGACGGCGCGGAGATCGAACCGGCCATGCCGAAATTCCTGCGCGCCCAGCCGTTCGGTTTTGCCGCCCATCCGCTCGACGCCAAGGGCCGGCTGCAGATATGGACGCACGGTGTATTTCCGCTCGGCCAGGCTGGCCCCGCCTATGCCGAACTCTGCCGCTACTTCGACACATGGGCCGAGCCGTTCGCGCGCCACCAGATCAACCTGTCGATCTCGGTGGCCGTGGCCGGCCGCGCGCTGTTGCTGGAACCGGTGATGGCGTGGTCGGATCGGCCGCGGGCGGTTCATGAGCGCACGATGGGTCCGCTGCCCGAGCCACGCGCGACGCGGGAAAACCCGGCGGCATCGTCCGCCGTGCGCGAGGCCCGAGTCGGCTTGCGCGATCTGTTCGCGCGCCTGGGCGCGGCGCACATGCAGATCGGCAAATTCTATGGGCTCGGCGAGACGGTGCGGCCCGCCGCGCGGCAGTCGCTGAAACGCCTGAAACAGGCCCTCGACCCGCAGGGAATCATGAATCCGGGCGCGCTCGGGCTGTGACGGCGCATCCCGCCGAAAACATATCCGCGAATAGTTGTTGCAGGGAATTCACAGTTTGCCAAAAGGCACTATCTTCGCCCTGGCATTGTCTGCCAGCCGCGCCATGCGGCGGGGATCGCAATCGTCGTTTGGGGAGCCGTCATCATGAATCGCGCCCATTTGCAGGCCGCCTTGGCCGCCACCACCGCGCTCGCGCTTCTGCCGCAGGCCGCGGCGCCGGTATTGGCCCAGGCGCAAGAGGCTCAAGCCCCGGCGCTCGAGGAGATCGTTGTGACGGCGCGCAAGCGGGCCGAAAGCCTGCAGGAGATTCCGGTGTCGGTCACCGCGTTCACCGCCGATCAGATCGAACGCGCCGGTTTCGTCGACCTGGAAGACGTGGCGGTGCAGACGCCGGGTTTCCAGTTCAACAACCAGCTCGCCGGCCTGCGCCCCGGGCGGCTGTTCTCCAACATGCGCTTCCGCGGCATCGAGGGTTCGGAGTTCGCCACGCTGCAGACCGCCTCGCTGTTCGTCGACGGCGTGTTCGCGCTGCAAGGCGCGCAGTCGATCAGCCTGATGGACCTGGAGCGGGTGGAAATCATCAAGGGCCCACAGTCGGCCCAGTTCGGCCGCAATTCCTTCGCCGGCGCGGTCAACTACATCACCTCCGATCCCAGCGTCGACGAGTTTTCCGGCAGGGTCCAGATCGAGGGCGCGACACGCGATTCCTACGAACTGCAGGCCCGCCACGAAGGCCCGCTGGTCGACGGCAAGCTGGCCTACCGGTTGAACGCGCGCCTCTACCAGAAAGGCGCGCAGTGGACCGCCACCGACGGCGGCGCGCTGGGTGAACAGACCACGCGGGCCGTGTCGGGCATGCTGCTCGGCAAGCCGTCCGACGCGTTCGAGCTGAAGCTGCGCGTGTTCTACCAGAAAGACAACGACGGCCCGGCGCCGACCGCCTTTCTGGTCGGCCGCCTGAACGACACCTGCACCGGCAAAACCGTCACCACCAAGGCCGGCTTGACGCTGCGCCCGGTGCGGTTCGTCTGCGGCGACATCCCCAGCCCGGGCGCGCCCAACGCGCCTTTGGTTACCTCGAACACCAGCCTGTTTCCGGCCGATCGCGCCTTCACCGGCGCCAACGCCAATTTCCTGGTGACGCAGTTGCTGAACTTCAACCAGGTGCCCGGCGTGCCGAAGCTGAACGGCTTCGGTCTTGAGCGCGAGATTTTCCGCGCGAGCCTGCAAGGCGGCTACGACTTCGCCAACGGCATGTCGCTCGATTTCACGGCGGCTTACAACGACAACGCCGCCAACGACCTGCGCGACTGGGACATGACCGACAACCCGACCTTCAACCAGTGGTACGTGACCAACCCGCAGGCCGGCGACGACCTCAGCTTCGACGTTCGCCTGCAGTCGAGCGGCGAGGACCGGCTGCGCTGGATGGCCGGCGGCAACTACTACACCCAGGATTTCCGAACCTCCGGCAACGGCGGCGTGTTCGTCACCGCGTGCGGCAACTTCGCCGGCCTCGGCACCGGCGAAACCGGCTTCTGCTCCGCGCCCGGCCTGTTCCCGACCGGCCTCGACGCCAACGATTTCATCGACGTGTGGGGCGTCTACGGCACTTTGTCCTACGACATCGTGGAAAACCTGACGCTCGATCTGGAAGCCCGCTACATGAACGACGAGCGCGGCGACGGCACCGGCTTCACCCGCGACTACAAACAGTTCCTGCCGCGCGTCTCGCTCAGCTATCAGGCCACGGACGAGGTCAACCTGTACGCCAACTGGTCGCGCGGCAAGCTGCCGGGCGTGATCAATTCCAATGTCATCAACTGCCAGACCCAGACCTACACCCAGCCGTTCATCGACCCGCGCACCGGCCGGCCCAGCACGTCGTCGGAGTGCCAGCAGTACACCGAGGCGCTGGGCGACCGCGCCCAGCCGTTCACGCCGCAGCAGACCCTCGAAGCCTGGGAGGTCGGCATCAAGACCACGCTGGCCGATGGGCGAGCCACGGTGAACCTGGCGGCCTACGATTACAAATGGAAGAACCAGCCGTTCAACACGTTCGTGACCGTTGTGCGCGACGACAACGGCGACCGCATCCCCAACACCAACGTCAATTTCTTCCCGGTCCAGACGCCGGGCAGCTCGAAGTCGCAGGGCATCGAACTGGAAACCGCGTTCGCCCCGGCCGAAGGATGGAACTTCCAGGCCAACCTCAGCTACAACAAGAACAAGTTCATCGAGTTCTTCACCGCGCTCGACGCCCAGACGCTCACGCTCGGCGGCGCGCCCAACACGCAAATCAACGTCAAGGGCAACCGCGCCAGCCGCTTCCCCAAGTGGCAAGGCAACCTTGCCGGCACCTATACCGGCGCCTTCACCGGCGACTGGGATTGGTTTGCGCGTGGCGACCTGGTCTACAACGGCCGGCACTTCACCGGCCTGACCAACCTCGCCACCGTGAAAAGCTGGTTCAATGTCGCCCTGCGCGCGGGCGTGGAGCAGGACGGCGTGCGCATGGAGGTCTTCGTGAAAAACCTGCTGGACACCGAGCGTTGGGCCGCCGGCCAGGAAATCACCGACTTCACGCTGCGCTTCCCGCCGTTCGACTTCACCAAGCTGGGCGTGATCCTGCTGCCCCAGGACAAGCGCCAGTTCGGCATCCGCACCAGTCTCGACTTTTAGGCCCGCGCGGACCGGTGGCGCCCGCGGTCGTCAGGTTTTTTTCTCGGTGATCGGCGGAATGCCGGTCGGCACCAGCCCTTCGTGGTGGTGCACGATTTTCCACGTGCCGTTCACGCGGCGAAACACGTCGGTGATGCGCACGCGACCCTCGGCCGGGTTGGGCGGCTGGTACTTGAAGTTCAGGTAGAAGCGCGCCAGCGCGGTGTCGTCCCAGGCGTCGACCACCATGCCGTCGATGGTCATGGTCAGGGCCCCACGCGCCTGCATCTGGGCCTGGTCGTCGGCGTGGAACTTGTCGCGTTCGGCCCGTCCGCGGATCAGGTGCGGCGTGAACACGTCCCACACCGTGGCGTCGGCGGCCATATGATCCTCGATGCCGCCCGGCGCGTGGTCCTGGAAAGCCTTGAAGATGCCGTGAATGATGGCGCCGACTTCGCGCGCGACGCTGTCCTGCTCCGACATGACGGTTCCTCCGTTGCGATGATGGGGCCAGCTTAGGCAGCGCCGCGGCTTCGGAAAAGCGGCCGCGCAGGTTCGCACGGGTGTGAATTTTCGCTGCGAATGGATGCGAATCGTTGAGCGGGCGCGGCATTGGAGTATGCTTTTCGGCATTCGCGCACGATGGAGGCCGCCCATGATCGTCGCTCTCAAGCAGCCGTTCCCGCACGCCATGATGCCGCTGCCCACGCACGACGAGCACGCGCGCGAGGACTTCATCGTCACCCTGAAGATGCACATGACCGACCACGTCTACCCGTACGACGAGGCGATCTACGAGGCGAAGGCCAAGCCGCGCTTCGAGAAAGAACACGGCCGCCCGCCCGCCACCTGCGACGAGGTCCATCGTTTGATGATGGACGAGCCGTTCACCAAGTTCTGGAGCGCGGTGGCCCGCAACATGCAGGAGATGCTGTGGGACAACCAGGGCCGCATCGCGGAACACGAACTGCCCCGCATCCAGGCCTGGGTGAAGGACAAGGCCAAGGCGCCGCTCGGCAGCCTCGCGCTCGACCCCGACTTCAAGATCCCGCGCTACATCGATGCGGTCGACATCCACTGCATGCCGGGCGGCTATCAGACCACGCTGTCCGACGAGGACGTGTTCGTCGGCGCGGTCTACGACCGCGGCGCCTATTACTACACCAAGGGCACGGCCGGACGCCGGGGCGAGGGCGGGGCGACCGCCACCATCAACCTGATGCGCGACATATTCCCCGACTTCAAACCCAAGCGCATCCTCGACGTCGGCTGCGCCATCGGCTGGACCACCACGCCGTGGGTCGACGCCTTCCCCGACGCCGAGGTGCACGGCATCGACGTCGGCGCGGCGTTGCTGCGCTACGGCCACGGCCGCGCGGAGGCGCTGGGCAAAAAAGTTCACTTCCATCAGATGTCGGGGGAAGACCTGAAGTTTCCCGACGACCATTTCGATCTGGTGTTCTCCGGCGGCGTGTTCCACGAAACCTCGAACAACGCCGCGCGCAAGATCATCAAGGAAATGCACCGCGTGCTGCGGCCGGGCGGGCTGACGCTGAACTACGACATCCCCTACGGCGGCGAATACGGCCTGCACGCTCAGTTCATGCTGAACTGGGACAGCTACTACAACGCCGAGCCGTTCTGGCGGCAGTGGACGGCGATCGACCGCACCGAATTCCTGACCGCCGCCGGCTTCGACCCCGCCACCATCATCGACGCCTGGGCCGACCGCGACCACGACGGCACCTTCAGGCTGTTCCCCAAGCCGTTCGACGAGCGGCACACCAACCCGCGCGGCGGCATCGGCCGGCCGCAGTTCTTCGGCGCGCGCAAGGCGGCGTGACGGACCAGCAGTTCGCGCCCGCCGCGCCGGGGATCGCGCGATGATGCGTCTGCGCTACACGCCGATGAAGGGTTACGTGCACACGATCGAGGCGGTGGTCAACTACGCGGGCCTGCGCGACCGCGTCGAGCCGGTGAAGACCGACCCGTTCGACGAAATTGACAGCCTGATCGCCGACAATCCGCTGTCCACTGTGCCGACCCTGATCCTGGAGGGCGGCCAGGCGGTGTATGGCGGCCCGGTGATCTACGAGGTTCTCGACACGCTGCACGCGCGGCCGCGGCTGTTCCCGCCCGAACGCTGGCTGCCCGTGCGCCGGCTGTTGTGGCTGGCCGACGGGGTGTTCGACCAGTACATCCGCGCCACGCGCGAGGTGAAAGAACCGGACAACATGCGCCGCCCGCACCTGGTGGCGCGCCAGTGGCGCAAGCTGCTGGCCGCGCTCGACGCCCTGGAGGCGCAGGCGCCGTCGTTCGGACCGCTCGACATCGGCCAGGTGCGCGCGGTCGGCACGCTCGCGTTTCTGGATCGCACTTACACGCTGGTGGTCGACCTGATGAAGATGGATGCGCTGCCCCCGGCGTTCGATTGGCGCAACGGCCGGCCCGCGCTGACGGCGTGGTACAACCGAACTGCGCCCGATCCGATCTTCACGCAGCCCCTGTTGCCCGAAACATGACATTCGGCCGGAGCGACGCACCATGAAGGGATTCACCCGGCCGTTCTCGCCCAACGGTTTGGCGTCGGCGTTGCCGCGGCTGCCGTGGCGCATGGCCGCCGACCAGATGATGATCCATTTCGCCGCCGACCCGGCCGCGGTCAACGCCCTGATCCCGCCGCCGATGTCGCCCAACCCCGATATGCGCGGCCAGGCGTTCCTGTGGACGCCCAACCTGATGGTCGATCCGCTCGACCCGGCCGAAGCCGCCGCCGCGTCGCACCCGGCGCGCACCCACTACAACGTGGCGGTGATCGCCGTTCCCACGCTGTTCAACGGCAAGCCGTCGATGATCTCGGCGTTTCAGTGGTGCGACCGCGACTGGCTGGTGATCCTAAGCTGGATGATCGGCACCTGTTCCAAGCTGGCGGAGTTCCACACCACCGGCACGCATCCGCTGATGGCCGCGAACGGCGGAACCCGAACGGGCGGACTTGGCACGCCGCTCACCCGCACCGCGTCGCGCCTCGGCCAGCAGCTGTTGCGCGCGTCGTTGACCCCGCGCGAGGCGATCGCGCCGGCGGAGATGAGTTTCTATTTCAAGAATTTCCCCCTGGTGTCCGAACGCCACCTGCCCGATCTGCACGTGCCGCCGCGCGGCAAACCCCTGGTGCACGACCTGACGCAGATGGTGATGGGCGACGCCACCGGTTCGGGCCACGTGCGCGGGCCGGCCACGCTGACCTTCGGCGACTGCGACAACGAGGAACTGAAGGCGCTGGAACCGCTCGAGGTGTTCGCCGGCTACCGCTGGCAGATGGGGTTCCTGCTGCACGGCATCGAGGTCGTGCACGATTACCTGGCGTAGGCGGAGAGGGACCAGCGCCATGCCCCGCCCGCACATCGAATTCGTCCAGGCCCAGGCGCTGCCATGGCGGGATGGACTGGCGAGCGGCGACCGCCCCGGCGCGTACAGCAAGACCTTGAGCGCGGACGAAAACAGCGGCGCAACCAGCATACTGATCGGCTATCCGCCCGGCTGGTCGTGGGGCGCCGGGGGACCGGGCATCGGCCACGTCCGCGCCGACGAAGAATTCCTGGTGCTCGATGGCGCGCTCGACATCGATGGCCGGCGCTACGGCAAGTATGCCTACGGCCTGTTGCCAGCGGGCTTCGCGCGCGAGGCGATGAGCGCGCCGGACGGCGCGGTCGTCGTCACCTTCTTCTCCGCGCCCGCCGTCGCCGCGCGCGGCGCGTCCAACGGCCACGACCCGCGCAAGCTGGTCGCGTACATCGACGCCCTCAACGCGCCCTACAAGAACGAGTGGGCGCGCATGGGCAGCGCCGATGTGAACGTCAACGGCATTTCGATGAAGCTGCTGCGCGAGGACCCCGACACCCGCGACCAGACCTGGCTGCTGGGCGCGGTGGCCGGCTGGCCGGGCGGCGCGTTCGAGATTCACCCGGTGGTCGAGGAGATGTACCTGATCTCGGGCGAGATCATCGGCCCGTTCGGCCACATGCGCACCGGCGCCTATTTCTGGCGACCGCCCGGCCTGCGCCATGGGCCGTTCGGCACGGCGCGGCCGACGCTTCATCTGTTCCGCACCGAGGGCGGGCCCTTGTCCACCGTGTTCGAGCCGCCCGGCCAGCCGTGGGACTGGCAGGTGCCGTTCAGCCCGATCCTGCCGCCGGACATGGCGCACTTGACCGCTCACGAATATGCCGGGCCGCTCGACCACTGGGGCGTGCGCCCGAAAGCGGCGGCATGACGATTGCCGCGCCCACCGTCGCCGCCGCCGAGGGCGCAACGTTTCAGCCGTGCGGTTGGTTCGGGCGCGATGGCGTTGCGGCCCGCGTGCTGCGCCGCGACGGCGCGGGGCTTGTCGCGCTAATGCGCTATCCCGCCGGTTGGCGGGCCGCACCGCTGGAGTATCTCGAGGCCGACGAGGCCTTCCTGGTGCTGAACGGTGCGCTTGTCGTCAACGGCACCACCTTTGCCCGCCAGGCCTACGGCGCGTTCTCGGCGTTCGCGCCGCGCCTGGGCGCCTGCGCGCCTGATGGCGCCACGGTACTCGCGTTTTTCTCCGCGCCGCCGCACGCGCGCGCCGGCATGACGCCCCCCGCTCAATCCGCGGCCTGTCGGCACGACGCCGCCCGCGACGTCGCCCGTCGCGGGCTCTATCTCGACGGCTGGGACGACGACTTCGCGCGGCTCGCCGCGCCGTTCTGGCAGGCCGCGTCGTCGCGCATCAAGCTGTTGCGGCGCGATCCGGCCGACGCCGGCGCCGACACATTGATCCTGGGCGTGTTGCCGATCTGGCGCGCGGCGCGACCGTGGCGTCCGGCCACGGCGCTCGATCTCTTTGTGATCGAGGGCGACCTTGCATGGGACAGCGCCGTCCTCACCGCCGGCGCGTATGCCTTCATCCCGGCCGGCGCGAAGCTCGACGGCCTGCGCTCCACCGATGGCGCGACGCTGCTGATCCGCAGCCGGGGCGGTGGATATGGCGAGACGGGGTGAAATTGGCGCTCCCAACGGCAATAAGCAAACTAAGTAAATTCAGACAATTATTGCAGCGTGGGAAAGATCACAGTGAATTTTCGCACCACTGAATTGTAAGGTTTATTTCTGCCACGATCTTTCCCACTCGGGGCACAAAAAAACGCCCACCCCGGTCGTGACCGAGGTGGGCGATGTACCGCCCGCAGCGGTGCGGGCGGCGGCCTATACGTGCCCGCCTACGGGCGTAGCGGATCGACTCAACTCGGATCCACGCTCGTCACCGGGTCGCCGGGCGCGGTCGCCACGGCGGCGTTCCAGGACACGGTGTTATCGTCGGGCTCATAGACCGACAGGTTCCCGCCCGAAATTGCGTTCCTGTTGCGCAGCCGGTAGAACGCCTGCTTCACCGTGCGCCCCGTGTTGGACCCGCCGGCCACATTGCGCGCCAACAGCGCGTCGGCCGCAGCCTCGTTGCCGGCGGCCGACAGCGCGAAGCCGGTCTTGTCGTCGACCGTGCCGGCCGTCACCTTGCCGGCCACGGTGATCGCCAGCGCGGCGAAATTTGCCGGGAACGTCACCGTCGCCTGGCGGGTGCTGATCGCGGCATCCAGGTTGTCCAGCTTGGCCGCGCGGCCCGACGTGTAATCGGCGGCGGCGGCGCGCGAGGTGATCGCGGCGTCAAGCTGGGCCAGATTGTCCATGAGCGACGCGCGCGTCGCCGTGAGCCTGGCGAGCAGGGCCGACGTGTCGGCCAGCACGGCGTTCGTGCCGCTGATGATCGTGTTGATCTCGGTGTCGATATAGCCCGCGATGGTCGACAGCTGCGCATCCAGGCTCGCCGCTGACATGCCGAGCGCCGCGCGCACGCCGGCGGCATCGAGGGTGGAAAGGCCCGATTTGATCTCGTTCACCGCGTCGGTCGCCAGCGCCGCGGCGGTCAGGGTGTCGGCGCCCATCGCGCCCACGCTCGCGTCCATGCGCCCGCCCACCAGCGCCGCCGGCAGGCGCGCCTGGATGTCGGCGGTGTCGGCCTCCACGTCGGTCGCGGTCTTGATGGTGGTGCCCGACAGGTTGAGCGTGGCGGTCGGGCTGCCGACGTTGGCCAGGTCGATGCCCGCCTCGCCGCCGGCGGACACGTCGAGCGTGCGGCCGGCCACTGTCGGCTGCAGCGGCGCGGCGCCCGTGCCGTAGCCCGCCACCGTCATGTTGGCGGCGCTGTCGCTCTTGAACTGATTGGTTCCCGTGCCGATCACCGGCACGCCGCCGTTGGCGCCGGCGGCGGCGTTGGGCAGCGCTGTCTGGCCGGCGCGCACCGTGTCGTGCGGGTCGAGCGAGGTGGTATAGACGTTCACCGTCAACGGCACGGCGGACGCGTTGATCCAGGTGAATGCCAGATGGTTGCCGTTGGTGTCGGCCTGGGCGGGCGTGATGCTCCACTCGCCGTTGCCCTTGTGCGTGGCCGTGCCGACACTCTCCTGGGTGCCGCCGTCCTTGGTCACGTACACCGTGGTCGTGCCGGTGGTCACGGCCGAACCGTCGGCGACGGCTACCATGTTGGCGGAAATCGTCTGGCCGGCGACGTTCTTGCGCATGTCAGGATCCGGATTTCGACAGGAAGGGGATCGACGACACCAGAACCGACGTCGTCTTCATGAAGGCCTTGAACGCCGCAACGATGGTCGCGACCGACCCCACCTGCGTGTCGGGCCAGCCGATCAGCGCCCAGGGGTTGCGCGTGAACTCCCGCACCTCGCCGGGGCTTAACCCCCGGTTCCAGGCGACGACAAAGCCGATCTGGTTGTTGGCGATGTAGTCGTTCGCGAAGTCCGGCCGGATCCCGATACCAAAATTACTGTTGGCCTCGCCGATCGCCAGCGCCGTCGCCGTCGCCGTGCCGACAGAAACCCCGTCCTGATACAGCTCGTGCAGCGTGCCGATGCGTGTGCCGACCCACAGGTGCCAGTCGCCGTCGACCCCGCCGGCGTGCGTGACCACGCCGCCGTAGGCGCCGGAGTACACCCCGAACGCCATGCGGCCGTTCGAAACCGACACGAGCGTGCTGTCGGCGTTCGCCTCCAGCACCACTTGGCTGAAGCTGCCGCCGTTGCGTCGTTGGCCGGCCTGGAAGCGGATTTGGCCGTCCGCAGCAGGGTTGGAAAACACCGCCAGCGTGAAATCGCCGGTGTAAGAACCGTTCGAGGTCTTGATCGGCAAGAACTCGGCCGTCACCGACTGCGTGTCGTAGGCCGAGGCCGAGGCGCCGTTGAACTCGGCCACCCGCCCCGGCCGGCCGATCACGAACCGCTTGTCGGCGCTCTCGGGCAGCACGCGCGAGCCCGTGACCAGGTCGTAGTAGTCGCCGGGACCGCGGAAGTAGAACGCGCAGGCCAGCCCGCGGGCCAGCGCATGCTCGCTGTTGAGCCGGTTCCAGATCGGCGGCTTGGCGATGAACATGACCGCGCCCTGTGCTTGGACGACCTATCTCAGCCGTTCAGGTTTTCATGCGCCCGCGCGTAGGCCAGGATGTTGCCCGACGACGCCATGGTCACGTTGGTCCGGTTGCCAAGCACGAACTTGCCGGCCGTGGGCGGGATCCAGATCGGCGCCTGGGTGTTGGCGTACTTCGCCGCGTTGCCGGTCGTGACCGGGATGTTGACCAGGAACGTCGCGTCGCCGCGATCGGCATAGGTGCTGCCGTCGCGGTTCAATTGAAGCCAGTGCACCTCGACATAGGGAAACCCGGTCGGGTTCAGGGTGCCCAGCGTGATCGACAGAAACAGCCACTCGTAAAGGCCGGATGAGTTGTCCGCCGCCGTCGAGGCCGAGCAATAGCCGGCGTTCGCCAGGCTGTTCAGTTCGGTCGTCAGGATCGAGGTCCAGCTTTCCGGCGCGTTCCATTTCCGAAGGTTCGCCATGGCTCACAGCCCCGCCGCATCCAGGTCGTTCGCGCTGATCGGCGCGGTGTAGCCGCTGGCCTGCCACCACGGCCGGGTCGTCGCCGCCAGGGCCAGCAGCGCGGTTTTGTGTTCCGCCGTGATCACCGACGCCGCGACCAGCGCCGACAGCATCCCGTCGACCACGGCCAGCTTTGCCGGGGCCGACGTTTCAATGCTCTGAACGTGCGGGCTCGAAATGATGCGCAGCAGTTCCTTCGCCGCGGTGCGCGCGGCGCTGGGCATCGGGTTGGCCGCGACCCAGTCCTCGATCGCCGTGGTCAGTCCGGCCAGCGCCAGGAACCCCAACACCTCGGAGGTGCGCACGTCGCGCGGCGGGCCCGCCACGGTCTCGGCGTTCAGCGCGGCCAGGCGCGCGGCCGTGTCCGCGCCGGCCACCGTCGGCCACTTCACGCGCAGCGCGTTGTAGTACGTCGATTGCGTCATGGTTCGCCCACCCCCAAACACACCCGCAGGAAATCCGGCGCGAAGGCCGGGCCCGCGGACTCATCCTCGGCCGTGCCGGCGACGAACTCGTCCCGGCTCACCAGCCCGGCGTAAACGCCCACCGTCAGCAGCAGCACGTGCGGGGAATCGGTTTCCAGGCGCACCACCGCCCCGGTCGGGCAGGCCAGCGCCACCAGCAGCATCCTCAACTCGGGTGCGGGCGGCGCCGCGGCGCGCGGGTCTTCCATCGACCCCACCGCGCCGGCGGGGCTTGTCAGCAGCGCCTTCAGCACCAGCGCGACGATCAGCGCGGCCAGGCACGCCTGAAACCAGCGCCAGGCGCGCTGCACGCCGTCGACGGCGCGGTCCATCGCCCGCCCCATATCGAACTCGGGCTCGACCCCGGTATCGGCATCGTGCGGCATGGCTATGGCCCCTCCCGGCACGGGTGATCTTCGGCCGCGCACAGCGCGCACCAGGCGGCGTTATGGCGGTCGATCTGGCGCAGCGTCTCGGCCGTGTCGGCCGGGCTGGTCATGATCGGCTCGGCGATGCGGCAGAACGCGCCCGCGTCACCGGCGGGTGAACGCGTCGCGCAGGCGCTCAGCAGCGCCAGCATCGCGAGCAACGCGCTCGCGCGCGTCGTCGGCCATGCGAACGGCGTCATCGGCGGCCTCATGTTGCTTGACGGTGGCGGCGTCGGCGCCGCCCTTGCGCACCAGGAACAGAGTCAGCACCTTCGCCAGGAAGGTGCCGATCCCGTTCAAAAGGGCGGTCAGGTCGATCACGACGTCTGGCCGGGCGCGTCGCCGGGCTTCTTCGCCGCGGGCGCGCCGCCGGAGGTGTTGACCGCCGCCAGGATCACCGCCAGCAGCGCGGCCGCGCCGGTGGCGATCTCGCCCTGCTGCTCGGGCGCGACCTGAATGCCGACCGCGGTGGCGATCACGGTCAGGATGGCGGCCCAGGTGCTCTTTTCCTTCAGGCGGCCGAGCAGAAACGTTTTCAGCTGGTCCATGAATAGTCTCCTTTTTGGATCACGCCCCGTAGGGCGTCTTGGGTTGAAACTCGATGTGGAAGTGGTCGGGCTCCAGCACGACATCGAAGTCGGGGCCCAGCGCCGCGGCCAGCTTGTCCTTGGTCTCGGCCAGCCGCGCCGGCGGAATCTCCCGGCTGCGGATGTCGATGGCCGCGCCCACGAAATGCAGGCTGCCGTGGCCATGCCGGCCGTCGATGGCCGAGGTGATCACCGTCTTCACCGGGATCTCGGCCAGCACGCCGTTGACGATGGTCACGGCCACGGCCATCTCCGGGCGCAGGCCGTGCAGCCGCACGCCTGGTTTGATCGAGATCGGCATGGGTCAGTCCTTGTTCTGGATCGCGTTATTGGTTTCCGCCGTGAACGGGGCGGGCGGATGGGGGTGCTTGGCGTTGATGATCGCCACGCGGCGGTTCAGATCGTCCATCCATCCCCGCGGCAGCGGCGGAGGGCGGTCGTCCGTCAGCTTGGCGTTCAGCATGGCGTCGCGCAGCACCACCAGGCTCGAGATCGCCTTGACGATGTGAGACAGGCCCGAGTCAGGGTCGATGTCCTCGCCTTCCCACCACGCGCCCAGGTGCCGCGCGGCGGCGTCGACATACACACCGGCGCGCACGCCCATGACCCGGTAGTTGTGCCGGCCGTACTTGCGCGCGCCTTCCAGCATCGCCACGCCCACCTCGAACATCACCGCCGTCGGCACGGTCGAGATCGGCGCCTTCAGGATGCCGACCGCGTCCTTCGGATTGGTCGGCTTGGTGGAGATGGCGGCGGCGCTCTCGGTGTCGGGCGTCATGCCGCGCTCCGCGCCCGGGCCGCGTCGCGCAGGTGGGTCACGTCGGCCAGCTGGTCGGCGTAGTGGCGCTGTTCATCCAGGTACACCTTCCAGCGCGCGGTGATGCCGTGCTTGGGGTGGGCGAACAGCAACCATTGACTGGGCCGGTGGATGCGCGGGCGCATGCCCTTGGCGTACTCGCTGAACCCCGGCAGACAGCCATTCGCGAACCCGTACTCCAGTTCCATCGCGGTGTGGAAGTGGCCCACGAACACCGATTCGATCATCTCGCCGATGCTGTTGTAGCTGTCGACGATCTTCTTCATGCCGCGGGTGATGGTCGCCGCCGGGCCGATGAAGCCCTGCCCGCCGCCCGATCCGATCTTGTCGCCGTGGGTCAGGAAGTACTTGCGGCCGTACACCGTGAACAGCGCGTCGCCCGACGGCGGGGTGAAGAACTTCAACCGCTCGTCGCCGGCGAACAGGCTTTCCAGCCACCACGCGATCAGCGTGTCCCAGCTGTCCTCGGCCGATCGCTTGTGGATCGGTTTCTCGGTGGTGCGGCCGTGGTTGCCCGGCACGCTGATGACGATGACTCGCTTGAACGCGCCGGCCAGCTGGCGCAGCACCTCGGCCATGTGCGTCACGAAGAACCGCACCGCCGCCGGCGTGGTGCCGTCGTTGGTCTCGCGCAGGTCGTGGATGTCGCCCGACACCAGGTCGCCGCCCAGCATCACCACGATCTGCTCGTAGCGCGGGTTGGTCATGTGGTGCAGGCACAGGTCCAGCGTCCGCTCGGCCGCGCGCACCAGCCGCTGGCGCGCGATCTCAAGGTTGAAGGCGTTCAGGCCGTGCACCTCGTTGGACTTGATGGTCTCGCCGAAGTGCAGGTCCGACAAAAACAGCATCGGCGTGCCCGGTCCCTTGGCGCCGGGCCGCGTGGCGATGCTCCAGCCGGGGCGCTCGGGCGCCGGCTTCACCAGCCCGAAAATCGACGATCTCAGGTCGTCGGCGTCGTTCAGCTTGCGCGACAGCACGCGCACCTGCGCGCGCAAGGTCTTCAGTTCGTCGTCGGCGCGCACGCGGGCCTGCGCGTCTTCCGCGGCTGCCGCCGGGTTCAGCCGCGCGCCCATCGCCGCGGCCGGCGGCTTCACCAGCGCGTGCCCCAGCATCCCGATCGTCTTGAGGCGATGGCAGTAGGCCGGATGCGACATCCCCAGACTCTTCGCGGCCGCCGCCTTGTTGCCGGGGAATTTGGCCTGCGCCTTCAAGGTGGCCTTGATCTGCGCATCGGTCAGTTTGGTGCCGGCCATTCAGTTCGCCCCCTTGCTCAGGTAGTGCTGCAGCGCCGCGCCGAACGGCACGCCCTTGGCCAGGGCGTAGATCGCCGCGGGAATCGCCACTGTCAGGAACGCCTTCCACACGTAGCCGCGCGTCGCCGACGTGCCAGCCATCCAGGCGCGGGTGAACTCGCGCTCGCCGTGCCAGCGCGCCATGCTGTCGGCGTCGTCGGTGTCGATGCCCAGCGCGATCAGCGCCTTGTGCACGGCCTTCTCCGCCGCCTGCTCGGCCAGCAGCTCGGGCGGCATCGACCGGCGTTCCTGCGCCGGCGGCCGGATCAGGCGGGGGTCGGACTCTCCGCTCAATGGGGCGCTCATGACGCCCCCCCGATGATCCAGCGGGTACCGTTCCACTGCGCCGCGTGAAACGGTTGCAGCGCGGGCACCGCGTCGTCGGGCAGCGCCGCCGCCCAGGTGTTGATTGCCGGGTTGTAGCGGGCGAAACGCGACGGGTCGTAGCCCAGCCCCGAAACGTCCAGCGCGAAGCCGAAGCCCGGCGCATAGGCCGGTTCGGCCGCCGCGTCGAATGTGCTCCAGGCGAAATGGGTGAAGCCGTTCGCCACGAACCGGTCGTCGGCGAAGGGATGAAGTTCGACGTAACGTCGCGGCATCGTTCAGTCCTCAGGGTCCAATCCTCACGCGGCGACCCGCCATTCCACTTTCAGCTGGCCGTCGCTGCCGTCCTGGCCTGCGCCGGCGACGCTGTTGGCGGCCGCGCCACGCCCCCCGGCTCCTGAGTTCGGGGTTCCCGGCGCGCCGAACAGGCCCGCGCCGGCACCGCCGCCAGGCTGGGCGGCGAAACCGGTGTTGTTGGCCAGGCCGTAGAACTGGCCAAGGATCGTGTTCGCCAGGCCGTCATAGGCCGGGTTCGGCACGGTGGAACTGAAGTAATGGCCGCGGCCGCCGGCATTGCCTTCGTGGATGGCGTTGTCGCCCGCCACCGATCCGGAGATGATCGATCCGCCGTTGGACGGATTGAAGCCGCGGTCGGCCGCCGTGCCGTCGATGCCGCGCAACCCGCCCAGGCCGCCGGCGAGGGTGAGAAACGATCCGAACGACGTGGCGTTGCCGTTCTGCCCGTCGTTCGACCCGGCCGCGCCGGCCAGGCCCTTCAGGCCGATGGTCACCGGCACGTAAAGTCCGGGCGCTAGTTCAAGCCGGTAGCGGAAGCACCAATCGCCCGCCTGGCCGCCGGCCGCGGCGGTGCGGTTGTTGGGGTCGGCCATCGCGGGAATCCCGCCACCGCCACCGCCGGCGGCCGTGGCGGTGATGAACAGTTCAACCAGCCCGCGCCTGGTCAGCAGCACGCCGGACGACGGCACGACGAAGATGCCGTTGGCGATGAAGGTCAGCGCGGCCCACGCGCCGGCGGGGTCAATGTTGGGCGCGCGCAGGTAGTCGAAGCGCCCGGCAAGCAGGCGCGCCGACACGCCGCGCGGGCCGCGGTTCGACAGCATGGCGGTGGACCTTATGTCCGATCAGGAGTCGGAGTTCTGGAGCGGCCCGGCCTCGACCAGGGCGTTGAACTGCTCGCTGCCCTTGGTCGGCGCCGCGCCCAGCGTGTCGCCGTTGCTCAGCCGCAGCGGCATCTCGTTGCCTGCGACATAGCCTTCCCACGCCTTCACGGTCGCGCTGGGCGTCACCGCGGCCACTTCCACCTGGGCCACGAACATCCAGTTGCCGGTGCCGCCCTGCTTGCGGAACAGGTTGATCAGGCCCAGCGTGGTCGCGCCCGTGGCGATGAACTTGATCACCTCGGCCAGGCTGCCGTGCACGTTGCCCGCGGCCTGGTAGATCTGGGTGATGGTGCCGGTCCCGTCGCGCGCGGTGTTGGCGGTGGTCGCCAGCGCGGTCTGCACCACGTCGGGCGAATAGACGAAAATCGGCTGCCGGTTCGATTTGCTCATGTCAGTAACCCCACACTCCGAAGTTTGAATACATGGCCAGCGACGCGCCGGCCGCGATCTCGCCGTCGGCGCCCGCCGGGCCCGCCGCGCCGCCCGCGCCGGCCGTGCCGCGCGGGCCCGACAGGCTGATGGTCCATGCGTTGTAGGTGCCGGTGCCGGTCACGTCGCCCGACGCGGCCACCGTGAACGTCAGCGGTCCGGTGGCGTTGTCGGTGTAACCGTCCACCGTCGCCGTCATCTTCTTGTCGCTGGCGTTGGCCACGCTGATCAGCATGCCCAGCTTGAACCCCTTGCCGGGGCCCACATTGGCGGTCTGCTGGCCGGTGCCCAGCGTCAGCGAACTGGCCGACGTGGCGGTCACCGCCGTCAGCAGCAACGCCGAAGCGGCGCTCAGGTCATCCTTCACCTTGTTCGCCCAGGCGGTGAACTCCGCCAGGTAGTCCTGCTTCGACTTGGCCAGCAGGTTGGCGGTCAGCGTGGCGATATCCGACATCGGCTATGCCCTCAATTCGCGCACATGGATCGAACTCGCGTACACATCGAGAAACGGATTGCGCGTACCGCCCCGGTCGACCGGCACGCCGTACAGGCTGGTGCGATAGCGCTTCGGCGCCGTGGCGGCCGGGAACAGTTCCAAAATCACGTCCTTCGACGCGCCCACCGTGCGCTTCAGGTCGTCCCACCAGGTCAGCGCCTCGGTCTCGGTCAGGAACTTCGGCTCGATGCGCAGCACCTGCCGGCGCCGGCGGCGCTTGATCCGCACGCCCGCCTCGGTGTCCTGCACGTCCGACGGATCCTCCCAGTCCTTCACCCAGTCCCAGGCGAAGTTGCGCTGGCCCTGCGCGCCCGTGCCGGCGAACAGCCGCCCGCACGCCACGCCGGAAATCGCCGCGTTGGTCGGGTTCTTGAACGTGAAGCGCGCGTACCTGGCGCTGATCGATCCGCCGCAGTCGAACACCTTCAGGGGCGCCCAGTCGTTGAAGGCATCCAGGATCGGGTATCCGCCCAGGGACGATCCCAGCCCGTCGTAACCGAAACCCGCCACCGGCTCCCAGGCCTCCTGGTCGCCGGAGTTGAACAGGTCGTTGGCCGGGTCGAAGGTCGCGTCGTTCGACAAACGAAAACTGATCGTTCCGGTGGCGTCCAGGTTGTGCTCGACCGCCCCGCCATGGGTGATCGACACGGCCGCGCCGAAATCGATCTGCACGTGCTCCGACGTCTTGCCGTTGGCCCGCCAGGCGTCGCCCGGGTCCATGGTCTGCACGAACGCGGCCTCCGCGCCCGCCAACTGGCTCGAGGCCGTCGCGATGCCGTCGTCCACGCGATTGCGGTACAACAGCCGGAAGTTCGACGCCTGGGTCACAGAGCTACTCCGTCAGCGCATACAGCCCCAGCCGCACGCGGTGCTCGGCTTCGTTCTCGTCCACGCGCGCCACGATGGCCGGTGCGTTCACCTCGTTGACCGCGCTCTCGATCCACACCTCGTCGCCCAGCTTCACGCCGAACGGCGCGATCGCCAGCGTCGCCTCGGCCGGCGCGCGGGGCACGGTCAACAGATCGCGCGCGATGTCGCCGAACAGGCCCGCGTCCGTCAGGTCGTCGAACGGGCTGGGCCATTCCAGCGGCACGGAAAGCGGAAACTCCGCGGCCGTCGCCGCGTTCGCCTTGGGCACCGTCCGCCACGCCTGGCGGGCGAAGTCCTTGTCGGCCTGGGGCGCCAGCGCGGCCAGCCGATCGTCGGTCAGCGGCGTCCAGTTGCGCCGGGCGAGCACGTTGATGGTGTGCGGCGGAGCTGCGAACGCCGCGCGCTTGAAGGTGCCGGGCACGATGTCCCGGTCGGTGATCACGCGGCTCACGGACGGATGAGTCCGGCCGGTCGCCGCAGGCGCCTTCACCGCGCCTGCGGTCAACAGGCCCGTGGGCGTGGTGGTGTAGAAGCACAGCGCGCCGCCCAGCAGATAATCCCACATCTCACGGTGCGTGGTGCCGTTCAGCGCCATAAACCCAGCCGCCCACGGCCGCGCCGTGTCCACGCCCGCGAAGCCGGCCGCGTCCACCTGGCCCGCGGCGAAGCCCAGGCGCGACGTTGCCGCGGCCGCGCAGATCGCGCCAACCGTGGTCGCGTTGCCGCCGAAGGACGAGCGAAAATCGACCGTGTAGCCGAACGTCGGCAGCGATCCGAACCGCAGCCGGCCGTTGGGCTTGTCGACGTAGTACTTGCCAGCCGCCGGCGGGTTGCCCGCGTCCTCCACCAGCGGATTGCCGCCGTCCCGCACCGCGTACACGGTATGGAACCCGCTGGCGCACACGTCGGCCCAGCCGGCGTTCTGGTCCACCCAGGTCACCGGCGCGGCGCGCACGACGCCGACGCCGTCCGGTTTGTGCTGGCCTTTCAGGTCGGTCCCGCCCGCGAACCCGCCGGTGCCGGCGTAGGTCGCCGCCTGGAACGGCGCGTCGAACTTGGCCTGCAGATCGCCCAGCGGGATCGCCACGCGCCCCGTCTCGAACGCCGGCTGCGCCGCCACATAGCCGTCGAAGCGCTGCACATAGGCCGACCGCGGCTGGCCGCGAACGCCCTGAAAAATGCGCACCGCGCGGCCCGCCCAGCGGTACCGCTTGAACTTCACCCGCTCGGCCGCGAACTCGTCGCCCACCGTCAGCGCCGCGGCCGCGATCGACGGCAGCGAGTTGCCGCCGATGCCGCCGGCCAGCCCGCCGTCGAACATGCTGCGCGTGGTGCTCAACGCCTGCGTCAGCCAGCCGCGATAGGTGCGGTCGGGTGCCGCCGCGTCGGCCGCGCCGAAAAACGTCGTGCGCTTGGCCAGGTACACCGGCGCCACCGCCGCCGTCAGCGGATCATACGGCTCGGCCTCCAGTAGCCAGGACTCCTCGGTCATGGGATGCTTTCGTCACCCTGGGGTTCATCCACAGAGTCCAGGAGTTACGTTGGTGCGGCGACTGGCGTGATATCGAAATAGTAGTGCTGTCCGATCACCAAATGTTGGGCAGCCTTGGGGTTGTCGATCTGAAATTCGGCGCAACCTGTCGGCGTCGCCTTCTGAAACCCGGCGTCCTCGGCACACACGCGCTCATCGTACTCGCATGTGAAGATTGCCTTACAACCGCCCCAGCTTTGGGCGAACACGTTTTGCAGCCTCATCTTGCAGCGGATCGACATAACATCTCCTTTTCGACGTCACCCTGGGGTTCATCCCCAGGGTCCAGGGGTTTTCGTTCACGCCGCCAGTGCGCCGCGCTTGTCCAACAGCGTCTGGATCAGATTGCCAAGCCGCGCCACTTCGCCGCGCAGCGCGCGCGCTTCGGTCACCTGCTCGGTCGCCGCCCAGGCGGCGGCCTTGCTGTGTTGCGTCAGTTCCGCCGTGCTCATCTGCGCGGCCGTCAGCATCTCGCGCGTCTGCGCCGGCGAATAAAACCGCGCCGGGCCGTGCGCCTTCAGTTCGACGCCGCTCTCGCCGGTGAACGCCAGCCCGCCGGCATGGAAGCCGCCGGCGGCGAAGCCCGGAATCCCCAAATCCTGGGCGCGGCCCAGGAAGGCGTTCAGGATGCGCTGGGCGCTGCCGCCGAACACCGGGTCATTCAGCCGCGCCGTCTGCTGCGCCACGTTCAGGCGGATCAGGTCCGGGTCCTGCGCCCGACCCACCAGGTTCAGAAGCGCGCTTTCGAATACCCCGAACGCGGCGCTGCCCGGCGTCGGCGCGCCGGCGTCGCCATAGGCCCGCGTCAGCGCCGCGAAGTCCGCCGCGGTCGCGGCCGGGCCCGGCGTGGCGGACTCGCCCGTGGCCGGGTTCTGCCCGGACGCGATGCGCCGCAGTTCGATCAGCTGGGCCTCCAGCACGCCCAGCTGGCGTTCGGCCACGCCGGCATGGCGGGCGGCGGTGTCGCGCGCGGCGGTCACCGCGTCGCGCACGCGGCTCTGCACCGCCACCGTCTGGCCGGTGGAGCCGTACATCTGCTTGGCCATCTCCACCAGGCCGACGCCCAGCTCGCCCAGTTCGTCCAGCGCGTCCTCGTCGCCCAGCCGCGCGCGTGCGGCCGCGTCGTCGAAACGGGCGCTGGTGGCCGAGAACAGCGCTTCCGGCGTCAAGAGGGAAAGGCTCGGGTCCAGGTCCAGTTGCGTCAGCACGCCGGTCAGCGTGCGCGCCCGCGCCGTCATGGCGTCGAACAGGCTGCGCGCGGCGCGCGCCTGGTCCTCGACCGCGTCGGCCTGGGCCTCGGCGGTCTCGCGGATCAGGTCCTGCGCCCGCTCGGCCGCGGCCGCCATCTCGTCCAGGGCGTCCACCGAGCGTTCCGCGAACCGCTCGACGATCTCGGTCCGGCGCAGGCCGTACAGTTCCTCGATCTTCACCAGGTCCGCGCCCAGGTCGGCCGCGTCCTTGCGCAGCGTGTCGAACTCGCGGTCCAACAGCAGGAAGGCATAGGCCTGCGGGTCGCGCAGCGCCAGAACCTGGTCGCCCAGGTTGCGGTTGAAATCCTCGCGCAGCCGGCCCAGCGCCGCATCGCGCAGTCCGAACACCTCGTCTTGCGTATAGCCCAGGTCGTCCAGCTGGTCGGCCAGGTCGTCGAAGTTCGCGCGGATGGTGCGCAGCGCCGCCTGCACCTCGGACTCGGGGTCGATGCTCTCGCTCAGCTGTTTGACGGCGTCCTCGAAGTTCAGCACCAGATCAAGCTGACTGGCGGCGAACTCCAGGTTCGCGAAGTCGATCTTCTCCACCGCGCGCTGCACGCGCGGCGCGGCGCCTTCCAGGCTGCCCACGAACTTCTCGACCACGAACGCGAAGGCGCCCTCGGCGCTCGCGAACGTGCCGCTGTCCGCGCCCACGCGCAGCGAAATGCCCGATCGGTCGCCGACGCGGTAATCGATCTCGTCGATGCCGACCTTCGCGCCAGTGCGCGACTCCAGCAGGTCCTTCAGGCCCTTGGCCGCGTCGATGAACGATTGAACGGCCTGCGTGTTCTCCGCGCTGTCCTTGGCGCCGGTGAACCCCACATCGCGCATCGCGCCCGTGCGCAGGTTCAGGATCTGCCCTTCCTGGCGGTCGCTCGGCTTCGCGCCGAACAGCCCGCCCAGGGCCGACCCGATGAACGAACCGATCGCCGTGCCGAGGAACGGCACCGGAATGAACGACCCGGCGATCGCGCCCAACGCGCCGCCGATTTCGTTACCCGGGCCCTTGCGCGGCGTGAACAAGAGGCTCGCCAGCGTCGACCCCGCGATGCCGCCCAACAGGCCGGCGGGCGAGGTCAGGGTGTTGAAGCCGCGGCCCAGGCCGGTCAGTAACGGGGTCGAAGGCGCGCCGGTCAGTCCGGTCATGCCGGGAATGGCGCCGACCGCGAAGCCGTTGCCGGCGGCGCTGCCCACGGTCGACAGTCCGAGGGATTGTCCGAACGCCGACGTGGCCACGCCCGGAAACAGCGACGTGGTCAGCGCCGCGGCGTTGAAGCCGCCGCCGGCCAGGCTCGACAGTCCGTTCACGCCGAAACCGCGGCCCAGCTGGTCGATCTGCCCCGCCGGCAGCCCCAGCGCGCGGCCCGCGCCGGCCACCATCGGCAGGATGATCGGATTTGCAATCGCCAATGTCGCCATCTCCGCCAGCGTGCGGGCGAAGGCGTCGTACAGATTGCCCAGAAAGTCGTCGGCCGACAGGCGTCCGTGGCGGAACACGTCGAACCACAGATCGTCGAACGAGTCCTTGATTCCGTCGACGGTGTTCTCCAGCGCCCGCGTCAGCGGCGCGGCGATCTCCGTCTCGATGGTGTCCTTGGCGGCCGCGCCGGCCTCGCGCCATGCGCTCTGCAGGCCGCCGATCAGGGCTTCCTGCTCCAGCAGCTGTTCGGCCAGCGCGCGCGCCTCGGCGGCGCTGCCCTTGAAGCCCTGGGCCATGATCTCCTGGGTGCGCGCCACCACCGCGCCCTCGCGGCCCGACACGCGCAAGGCGGCCAGCAGTTCATGGTTGCGCGCCACCTGCTCGGCCAGGCGGTCGTTCACGGTGCGCTGGGTCTCGCCGCGCTTTTCGTTGATTTCGATCTCGCGGGCATACTCCGCGTTCACCAGCGCCTGGGCGCGGGCGGCCTCGTCGGTGGTGATCACGCCGTTGGCGATCAGCGCGTTCAGCAGCTTCAGCCGCTCGCTCCGCTTGGCCTCGATCGCCGCGGCCTTGTCGGTGTCCTTGATCAGGTCTTCGTACTTCTGGCGCAGCTGGTCGAAGGCCTTGGCCCCCTCGAACAGGTTGCCGACCACCGCCTCGGTCGTGTCGGCCACCTCACGGTTGGCGTCGGCGATGGCGTCGGCCGCGGGAACGTAGCCGCGCTCGGCCGACTGCGCGAAATCGGCGATCGCGTCCGGAAGCGTCTTGAACGTGAACACCAGCGCGTTAGCGACGCCGACGTCCCACATCGCCGACAGTTTGCCGGTGATGCGCGCCGCTTCCTCCAGATTCTTGAACGATTCCGTGACCTCGCCCGCGTTGCCGAACAGGGTTTCGAGCTTCGCGGTATCGCGAATCTGCGACAAGCGCTCCAGCTGATCTGAAAGGTCCTTTGCGCCGCGCGCGGCCTGCTCGCTCAGCACCACGCCCAGCTGGCGCGCCGCGGCGGCCTGGCGGTCCAGTCCGTCCGCGCCGTCGCGCAGCAGCAGCACCATGTTGCCGGCGCCGCGGCCGAACGCGTCGTTGACGATCGCCAGGCGTTCCTGCTGGTCGCCGGCGTTGCGCACCGCCGCGGCGATGTCGCGATACAGGGCCTCGGTCGTGCGCGCCTGACCGTTGCCGTCCTTCAGTTCGATGTTGTAGCGGCGCGTCAGCGCCAGAAGTTCCCCGGTGCCGTCGCGCGCCTCGCCGGCGCGGCGCGCCAGAACTTCCAGCGCGCGGTCGAAGTCGCCCGTCTCCACGCCCGCCTCGCGCGCCGCGAAGCGGTATTCCTGCAACCGCTCGACCGACAGGCCCACCTTGTCGGCCACGTCCACCAGGGCCGAGGCCTTCTTGGATTCCTCCGCCAGCGTGGCGAACGTCGACCTTGCCGCAATACCGATGCCAGCGATTACGGCCGAGGCCGCCAATCCGACCGGGCCGATGGCGCGAAGCGCCGCGCCGAACGGGCCAAGCCGGTCGGCCAGGCCGTCGAATTGAACCCGCAGGCCCTTCACGCCGGCATCCAGCGCGCGCAGTTCAGGCGATGGGCCCTTGGCGGCGGCCTCGATCTTCTCCAGCGCGCGCTTGCCCTCGTCGCCCAGTTGTTCCAGGCCGCGCTTGACCAGATCGCCGTCCTTGAGGGACAGGCGAATTGAAATGTCAGGCTGAGCCATGGGGAACTCCGCGCGCGACAATCCCCGATCTTAGAGGCAGTCGCATGCTATGGTTGGCGACCCTGCAGGAGGATCAGGCCATGGAACACAAATACGGGTTCACGCCGACGGCGCTTCGCGCGGCCGGCGTTATCTTCGCCATCGCCGCGTTTTTCAGCGTCGGCACATCTAATCCACGGTTCGCTCTGATCGCCGCGCGCGAGGCCGCGAAACAAAGTGGGCTTCCGCCGCCGGCTTACATGCCGACGCCGGAGTCGTTCCACTACGCCGAGTACGCCATCGCTGCCGTATTCTGTTTCGCCGCCGCGGCGATCATTCGCCGGCTGGTCGAAATCCGCGACCGGCTTCAGCCGCCAGGCGCGAACGGCAGCGGATCGTAGTGCCCTTCGATCGCGGCGACGCGCTCGCGACGCGTGTGGAACAGGTGCTCCTGGATTTGCAGGCCCTCCCAGGTCATGGGTGGTTGCCGCATGATCTCGGATTCGATCTGGTCGAGGTGCCGTTCCAGTTCCCGTTCGATCCCAGGCCCGGGGCCGAAGCCGCCCGTCAGAAGTCCGTGGACCCGCTGATAGTCGGCCCAAAGATACAACAACCGCGCGTCCTCCATCACGTGGCGGGGCGTTGCGGCGTGTTTGCGGTGCGCAGTCATGTGATCGCCTACAGATGACTTTTCAGTTCGCCGGGCGCGGCCCGGCGCCGGGTGCTGAAAAACCTGCTGTAGGACAGGTCGCGCTTATTCCCCTTGCGGGTCTTGTATTCGCGCACACCCGACTTCACCGTTTCCAGCGACGAAGCGCGGGCATGAAAAAAGCCGCTTGATCTGACGGGGCGGCAACCGCCTACAGTATTAACGGTGTTTTTCAGACACCAAAGTCAGTACGCCACAATCGGCGGCGGCGATCAAGCGGATTCATCGGACGGCAGGTTCAGGCGCAGTCGCGCCGTTCCCGCCCGCCGTTCCTCCCGCGCCAGGGCGTTCATCACGTATTGCGGCACCCGCGCGCTGAATTTCGCCGGCGGGCCCTCCAGGTCCAGGCGCTTGCGCAGCCGCACCTCGCGCACCAGCACGCCCAGCGCCGTCGGCTCGCCGTTCACCGTGCCCATCAACAGGCGCGTGCCGAACGCGGTCGTCAGCGTGAACAGCGGCCCGTATTTGGACTCGGCGATCCCCGCCACGAACCATCGCCGCGGCCGGCCGCCGGCGCTCATCGCCTGCGACGTGGTCAGCCCCAGCCGTTCCGCCTGGAACGTGGGGATCACCAACGCCTCGCCGAAGGTGGCGCGAATCCTGGTATTGGCTCCGAATGCCGCGTGAATCCGCTTACTCTTGCTGTAAACCCACACCGCAGCGTCAAGGCTCGCGAAGCTCTTCGGATAGTTCTTCCGCTGCCATGCCTTGGCCAGCGGCTCGCCCAGCCCCGCCGCGCGCACCTGCTGGCGCAGCGCGTTCTGGATCAGGCTGCCGGCCTGTCGTACCCCGGCCGTTGCTGCCCGCGCCACGCGCGTTCGCTCGGCGCTGAAGACCGCCTTCAGGTCGCCGGCGATGGCGGCGTCGATCCAGTGGCCGGTGGGCATGACGAGGCCTGGTGTCGTTCCATGTAGGAGATAATCTTGAGTAAATCCGCTAGGCTCATGTCACTTTTTCTACGATTACAGTATTCACAAATGATAGCGACGTTTCCTGTGATATAACCAAGATTGTTGTCGATCCTATCAATCGACGGCGATCTATTTTTGTGCTTCTGTTTCTTATTTCCGTACTGCAACGCTACCCCGCAACACAAACAGTCCTGCGGCGGACGCTGTACGAAACGGTCGAATGCCTCAATATTGAACTCAATTTTCTTTCGCTTGGCGCGCGACCGCGCGCTGTACACCAAGGTTTTTATTTGGTTGGACGGATACAATAACCAAGTCGATTTGTACTGACGCTGCGCATGTAACAATTCTGCGCGCGCCTGAGGGTTGAGCGCGGCGCGCCATACCCTCTGTCTTGCTACTTTTGCAGCGATGATTCGTGTTCTGTTGGCCTGATAGTACTTCTTCTGATATGCGGAGATTTTGTTGCTTTGGGATTGACGCTCTTCAGCGAGTTCGCACTCGGGCCGACATAAAATGTCCTCATTAACCCTCACCGAAAACCTCCCCTATCTCCTTTTTGAACTCCGCCTCGGCGGCGTTCAGGCACGAAAACGCGCGCAGCATCAGCACGGACTGATCCATCAACCCGCCCGTCTCCAACAGCGGTCCCGTGCCGGCCATCCCGCCGCGTGACATCCGCCACAGGTGCGCAACATCCCACGACCAAGCCGGTAGAATGAAGCGCGGATTTTCCTTGAACCTCATGTCGAGGAAGGACCACTCCGATCCATCCGCCGACTCGCGGCCATTCGCGAACCAACTGGGCCTTGCGCAGACCGCCGCCAAGACCGTCAGGATTTTTTTAGGTCGTCATCCGGTTCGCTCAGCCGCTCGACGAACCCGGCGATGGCGGGCACGTCCTGCGGCGGCAGGCGGCTCAGGCAGGCCTCGGTCGCCAGCCCGTCGGGGCCCGCGGCGAACGGCACCGGCCGGCCGGCCTTGTCCGTCAGGCCATCCCAGCCGGCCAGATGATGACGCGCCGCCACGAACTGCGCCCAGGTCACGCCCAAGAGCCGGTCGGCCATCAGGCGCTGCAGGTCGCCGTCGTGCGGCGTCAGTTGCGCGTGGATCGACCGCGCCTCGCGCGCCAGGGCGGCGCGGGCGTCCGGGTCGTCCTTCATGCGTTCGCCGTCGTCCAGCAGCGCCTGGAACCCCGCCAGCACCTCGCGCACCGCATCGCGCTGCGCGGCCTTGACCACGCGGTCCACGGCCGCCAGGGCGGCGGCGTTGAACTCCCGGTCGCCCGGCAGGCGCAGCAGCACCGGCATCGCCTCGTGCTCGGCCGCGGCGCGGCTGCGAAACGTCGGCGGGCGCACCAGGTACGCCAGCGCCGGCCGCTTGTCCGGGTCGGGCGCGAACCGCACCGGCACCGCCGGCGACACCGGCAGCAGGATCGGCGCGCGCGCCGACGTGTCGAACTCGACTTTCATCGCATCGGACTCCCAATCTCAACGGAACGCAGCAGGGGGTCGCAACAGGGGTCGCAGGCCGCCGGTACATCCGCGGTCGGCCTGGACGCTCCTGCCGGGGTTGTCGGAAATAGGGGGTGGCGCCCGCGCGCCGATGTACGCGCGGGCGCCGAGGCGCCGGGGGAGGCGGCGCCATTTGGCCCGCGCCTGAGGCACGGGCCCTTTATCTCCGCGTCAGTAGAACGCCAGCCCGATGCCTGAATCGAACCCATCGCACAGGCCCGACACGTTCTCGGTCTTCAGGCCCGATTGATCGCCGGGCGCGTAGCTCGACAGGTACGCCGCTGGCGCCACGGCGGCGATGCGTCGGCCGGCGGCGGCGGCCTGACCTCCGATCAGTCGGGCATGAAGGGTCCGCGGCGTGCCGTCGCGCATGTTCTTCAAAAGCGTGCGGGTGGCCACCAGCACCATGTGCGGATCGGCGCTGAAATTCACGGTGCGCTGGGTGATGATCGGCGGATCGAATCCCTCGCCTTCGTTCGGGTTGGGTGGAAACACGACCGTGTTCTCCACGGTCAGCGTCAGCGTCTGCAGGCTCGCCGCGGCGCGGGAAATCAGGAACTTCGAGCTGCGCCACACGCCGGGGCGCGTGCCGTCGTACACCGCCGTCGGCAGCGTCTCGTCGCTTTCGTCCAGGTACAGGCGGCCGCGCAGGGCGATCTCGGCCATCACCGCGCCACCGGCCTGCCAGGTGATGCTGGCCCGCTGGCCCACCAGGTCCATCACCTGGAACAGCTTTCCGTCGACCCACATCTTACCCGAAAGCCACGGCAGGTTCAGAGTCGCAGGAACATACATCACGTTCGCCGGAATGCTGGCGCGGGTCGAGGTATTGAGCGTGCTGCCGAACAGGTCCACCAGCGTCGCCACGCGGCCCGCGGTGTAATCCTGGATCTGGCTGAACGCCGGCGTGGCGGGATTGCCCGACAGCAGCACCGGCATGAAACGGTAGAGTTGGTCGGTCGCGGCCCACGGCGCCTGCGCGGTCAGGCTGGTGGTGGTGCCGGCGGTCGCGGCCACCGCCGCGATACCGCGGGCGATGGTCACGCTCGGGCCGGCGGATTCGTTCACCAGGCCGTGGGCGCTGCCGTCGGCCTTGGTCACGGTGATATCGTTGGCGCCCACCGCGCTCACCAGGAACTCGCCGTTGTTGGCGGCTTCGGCGAAGCCGGACACGAAGATCGCGGTGCCCACCGTCAGCGCGCCGGGCAGAACGGTGGCGCTGGCGAACTTGCCGGTCGCGGCCGTCGCGCTGATGTCGGTGGCGACGATGTCGGTGCGCGTGATGGACTCTTTCAGGCCGCACGCTTCGAACGCCGGGCCGAACTCGGGCGCCACGCCGGGCACGCCAGAGCCCTTCAGGTAGACGCGGAAGCTCAGGCCCACCTGCATGCCGCCGATCAGCGGCGCGCGACCGTCGAGCGACTGGCTCACCTCGTCGGTCTGAATCTGGGTCGGGTCGTAGCTGATCTCAGGCGCCGCCACCAGAATGGCGTCGGACGCGGCGGTGGGGGTGGCCCACGCGCCGGCGGCCGACTGCTTTTTCAGGGCGACGACGGCGGCGCGGCCGCGAATCTTGGTGTCGGGCATGGCTTATTTGTCCTCGGTCTGGACCGCGGTGATCGCGGCGGGCTTGGGGGTGGGGGGCTTGGGCTTGCCCTCCGTAGCTCCGGCAGGAGCGAAGGATGGGTCGGCGATCCGCGCGGGGCTGCCGTCGCGGGGCGCGTGCGCCACGATCTTGTGCGCCGGGATGGCCGGCGCGACCTTGGGATAAGCGTCCGGGGTTTTCAGTTCGGGCATGCTGCGCTCCGTTGTCTAGATCGCCGCCGACAGGTCGGCGTCCGCGGTCCAATAGGTGATCTTGAAGGTGAAAATCGCGCCGATCAGCGGCGTGCCGCCGGCGGTCTTGTCCAGCACCGGCTGCGCGACGCCGGCGTATCGGGTGTCGATCGCCAGGCCGCCGCGCGTTACGTCGGCGAACAGCGCGGCGCTCGTCTTCAACAGCAGCGCGTTCAGGGCCGGGCCAAGTTCGTCCTCGGTGCGGGCGGCGGTCCACGCCTCGATATCCAGGTCCATCTCCACCTGATGCAGCGGCGGCGCGGCCGGCTCCGCCGTCTCCGGGCTGTCGAACAGCACCAGACACGGAATTTCGGTCGGCCGGCTGGTCAGGTTGCGGAACGCCCGCACCTGGCCGATGCCCTTCAACGCCGCATAGACGTTGGCCAGGATGGATTCGCGGATCGCGGTCGCCATCGGGCCCTACGCCTTCCGCACGTCCAGGAACCACACCGTGCCGCGCGCGCGGGCCTCGGCGTTCTCCACCTCGTACAGCGTGCCGTCGACCTCCAGGGTGGCGCCGCGATAGGGCCGGTCCGGCACTTCGGATGTCAGCACCTCGAACGGTCGCGCCAGATCGGACGATGCGCCGCCGCGGCCAACCTCGAGAGTCACCGGCCGTGGCGCGGCGCGCAGCACCTTGACGGTGACGGGCGCGCCGTCGCGCGGCGTGTAGGTGCCCGTGGTGGCCAGGTTCGGGTCCTTGAACAGGGCCGCCGTCGCTGCGCTGAATGCGTCGGCCATGATGCGGCGGTCCTGTTCGAAAACTCGAAGAGCCAGAACCCTCTCCCCCAATCTTGGGGGAGAGGGTTCGGATCAGCGAACGCGTTACGCTTAGGCCTTCACCAGCTTCTGCAGCACTTTCGGACGCTCGCAGATGCTGATGGGGTTGGTCTGCATTTCGCCCTCGACGCCCTTGTCGAACTTGATCCGCTCGGCCTTCGCATAACGCGGCAAGCCGATCGTGTTCACGGTCTCGACGTAGTTCGCCGGGGCGAAGTAAGTCTTGAACAGGCCGGGCACGCCCACCGGGAAGGCATAACCGTCGTCGTCACCGACGAACGCGACCGGCGTTCCGGCCGAGCCCGTCACGCTGCCGCGGTACTCGGTCCAGTCAATGCCGCCAAAATGGAATTTCTTGCGCGGAGAAGCGCCCTGCAGGTGCGCGATGCCCTGCCAAGTCTTGTAGGCGTCCTTGACGTTCGCGTGCGTCACAAGCTTGTCGAAGAAGTTCTTGCCGACAAACGCCTGAATGCCGGTATAGACCGCCGCGCCCAACGCCGCCTCGATGTTGCGCGCGACCGCCGTGCATTTCTCGTGCACCTCGGTGCCGGCGGTGGTCAGGGCGAAGTTGTGGGTCGTGTCCTGGGTCACGCCGAAGGCGTCG
>JANRJB010000008.1:0-10959 GCA_033764265.1 Rhodospirillaceae bacterium
CGCGCCAAGGGCGGCGCGGCCATGGTCGGCATCGAGTCCGCGCCGATTCATCCCTGCACCTGGCAGTTCGCCCAGCAGATGCGCCTGTGGGAGGACCGGGTCGTGCCCGGCCTGAAAGCCTGTGCCGACGCCGTGCATGCCGCCGGTTCCAAGGTGTCGATCATTCTGTGGCATGGCGGGCACAACATCTCGCACTACGCCACATCGCAGTTCAACGGGCTGGTGCCGCTGGCGCCGTCGCCGGTGCCTTCGCCGGTCACGGGCGACGTGCCCAAGGCCATGTCCCGCGCCGACATCGCCGACATGATCGCGGCCTACCGCGCCGCGGCGCGGCGTTGCGTCGCCGCGGGCATCGACTGCATTGAGGTACAGACCTCGTCCGATTACCTGCTGGGCTCGTTCCTGTCGCCCAAGCTCAACCGGCGCACCGATGAATACGGCGGCACACTCGAGAACCGCGCGCGGTTCGTGGTCGAGGTGTTGCAGGCCGTACGGGCGGAGGCAGGCCCGAACACGGCCGTCGGCGTGCGCACCTGCATCGAACACATCATCCCGTCCGATCCCGGCGGCTACGGCCCCGCGGAGTCGCTGGCGGCAATGAAGCATCTGGACTCGCGGGGCCTGGTCGACTGGGTCAGCCTGATGACCGGCTCGCACTGGGATTTCAGCGAGATGATCTCGCCGATGAACTATCCGCGCGCCCAGTTGGCCGAACAGGCCGCGGCCTTCAAGCGCGCCCTGAGCGTGCCGGTGATCGTCGCCGGGCGCATCCGCACGCCCGCCGAGGCCGAGGCGATCATCGCCAAGGGCCAGGCCGACGTGGTGGCGATGGCGCGCACCTTCATCGCCGAACCCGATTGGGGCGTGAAAGCGATACGGGGCGAGGTGGACCGCATCCGCCCGTGCATGTCGTGCAACCAGGGCTGCCTGGGGATCGTGCACCGGGCCCAGCCGGGCGGCTGCGTGCTCAACGCCGCGGCGGGCCGCGAACACGAGTTGACCGCGCCCGCGCGCGCCACGAGGTCGATACGCGTGGCCGTGATCGGCGGCGGTCCGGCGGGGCTGGAATGCGCGCGGATTGCCGCCGAGCGCGGCCAGGCGGTGACGCTGTACGAGGCGGACAGCAAACTAGGCGGCGCGTTCCGGCTGGCCGCCGAAGCCCCTCATCGCGGCGAGATGAAGCTTCCGCTGGCCTGGTGGGAGCGCGAACTGGCGCGCCTGGGGGTCAGCGTCAATCTCGACGCGCGGATCGACGCCGGCGCACAACCGCCCGCCGACAAAGTGGTCTGGGCCATCGGCGCCGTGCCCGCGCCGACCATGATCTGGCGGACGCGGCCCAGCCTGGTGAACGGCATTCCCGGCAGCGCGGGCCTGCCGCATGGCCGCGACGTGCTGGCCGGGCGCGCGCAGGTGCGCGGCCGGGTGTTGGTGGTTGACGAGGAAGGCGGCTGGCCCGCCATCTCGACGGTGGAGACCATCGCCGCGAGGTCGGGCGTAACCGCCGTGACCCTGGCATCCTCGGCCGCGGTGTTCGGCCAGCCCGATCTGCATTTCAGCGAGGAAACCCGGCCGGTGGCGGCGCGGCTCAAGGCCGCCGGCGTGAGCGTCCGAGCCGGTACGCTGATCGCCCGCATCGACGGCGCCCATGCGCTGACCACCGGGGGCGAACAGTTGGGCCCATTCGATTCAATCGTTCTGTCGACCGGCGCGGCATCTTATCCTGTGCCCGAGGGCGCCTTGGCGATTGGTGACTGTGTGACGCCGCGCACATTTTGGGCGGCGGTTCAGGATGGCGCGCGGCTCGGCCGCATGCTGTAGTGCGGTGATCGGTCTATCCGGGAGGAACATGATGAAGGTGTTGGCGATTGCGTTGGCCGCGAGTCTGGTTGGACCGGGATCGGCGTGGGCCGCGGATGCCGGCGCGAAACCCGGCACCGTGTTCAAGGACTGCCCGACCTGCCCGGAGATGGTGGTCATCCCGCCAGGGTCGTTCCTGCAGGGACGCGACGGCCGCGATGTGATGGAACCGGTGCGCTACGAAGGCCCGCCGCATCAAGTCACCATCGGTTATTCGTTCGCGGTCGGCAAAACCGAAATCACCACCGGCCAGTTCAAGGAATTCGTTGACGCCACCGGTTATAAGGCCAACGACGTCTGCAACATCTGGGACGGCAAGACCGCCTTCAAGACGCCCAACACCGGCTGGCGCAATCCCGGCTATGGCCGCCCGCCCGCCGACAACGAGCCCGGCGCCTGCCTGAGCTGGGACGACGCCAAGGCCTACATCGCCTGGCTGAATGCCAAAACCGGCAAAAGCTATCGCCTGCTGACCGAGTCCGAGTGGGAATACGTGGCGCGTGCCGGCGGCCCGCCGACGCTGTTCACCTGGGGCGATAACCCCGACGACGCGTGCAAGACCGCCAACGTCGCCGACCAAGCCAGCGCGAACCTGCCGCCGCCGATGACGCCGCGGCCGTTTCCCCTGGCCAACTGCAACGACGGCTTCCCCTACATCGCCCCGGCCGGCGCGCTGGCGCCCAACGCCTTCGGGGTCCACGACATGATCGGCAGCATCTGGGAGTGGGTGGAAGACTGCTACGTCATGCCCTACCCCGCCAACACGCCGACCGACGGCTCGGCCTACCTGGGCCCCGACGGCTGCGACCGCCGGGTTTCCAAGGGCGGGAGTTGGGGATCGACCATCGACCGCCAGATCCCGACGTTCCGCGGCCGCGACCCGTCGGCGCTGACCAGTCAGGTCTTCGGCTTTCGCGTGGCGCGCGACCTGCGCGATTGACACCCATGACGGGCGAAGCCGCTGAGAACCATGGTTCGGGCGTCGCCGTTGTGGATCTGTTGCTGATCGGACACAGTTTCGTCCGAGATATGAGCATCGCGCGACCCCCGGTTGACGGCATTGTCTCCAGCCAACAGCATCCCGCCGTGCGGTCTTTGGGTTGGGGAACAATCATGTCATACGGTTTTCGTTTCGCGACCGCCACGGCGGTTGGCGCCTTGATGGCGGCGTTCACCACGCCGGCCTCGGCCCAGGCCGAGCAACGCCAACAATCGGCGCAGGCGCCATCGCTGGAGGAGATTGTCGTCACGGCGCGTAAGCGTGAGGAATCGCTGCTCGAAATACCGGTTGCGATCACTGCGTTTTCGGCGGCCGATATCGAACGAGCCGATGTCTTCGACATTCGCGAGATCACCAAGTTCGCGCCTGGCTTCCAGTTCCGGGCGGTCGGCGGCAATGGCGGCGGCGGACGCTCGAATCCGTTCGTCATCTTCCGAGGCATGACCATGTCCTCGACGCTGCCGCGCCAGTCGACCGGCGCGGTGTTCATCGACGGTGTCTACGTCTTGGGCGGCACCAACTCGGTCAACACCGTCGACGTCGAGCGGGTCGAGGTCATCAAAGGTCCACAAAACGCCTACTTCGGCCGCAACACCTTCGGCGGGGCCATCAACTTCATCACCAAGACACCCTCGACCGACGAGGTGCGCGGCGAAGTATCCGCAGAAGCCTCGACGCGCGATTCCTACGACGTCAATTTCAGCGTCGAGGGACCGCTGGTTGAAGGTCGTCTGGCCGGTCGGGTCACCACCGTCCTCCATCAGAAGGGACCGCACTACACCGCCAATGACGGCGGTGAGCTGGGCGAGGAGACCACCGAGTCGATCACCGCCACCCTTTACGCCACACCGTCCGACAATTTCTGGATCAAGCTGCGTGGCCATTACCAGGAAGACGACGATGGTGCTCCGGCGACGTCGCACCTTTACGCTCCTTTGCACGGCAACGCCTCGACCTCATGCGCCGGACTGCTTTTTGATGGGGCGGACGCCGTCACCAAAGCAGCGCGCCAATTCGCCGTGTCGCTGCCCTATTTCTGCAATAACGTGCCGACCATCCGCGACATCGGCGAGAAGACGATCGTGACAGCCAACACCAGGCTGGCGAGCCCGCGGTTGGCCGGTCTGGGCAACCCCAACGGCCTGATCGACGGTTTCGTCAACAACATCCTCAACGACCCGCTGGTCGCGCGCGCGCCACGCATCGATCATTTCGGTCTGGTGCGAGAGAACCGGCGCTTCAATGGTCAGGCCGAATACGAGTTCGCCAGTGGCATCACCACCGCGCTCAATGTCGGCTACGACAAGACCAAACAGAACTCGATCTTCGACCAGGACCGTAGCGACGTCGAGAATCTTTACACCACCGTGCCAGCGATCTTCCGCGTCGTGACTGTCGAGGGCCGCGTACAATCGCCGCAGGATCAGGTTTTCCGCTGGATGGTCGGCGCCACCTACTACGACGGCGACTTTGACGGCCACTTCAACGGCGAGCTGCAGTACCAGGTGCGCACGGTGCCAACCGCACCGATTGCACGTGCCGTTACCACCAACGTGCCGATTAACCGCGACGGCGAACGCGCCAAGGTCAAGGCCGGGTTCATGGCGCTACAGTACGACGTGACCGAGCAGCTGGAGCTGAACGGCGAGTTGCGCTACCAGCAAGACAAGTCGAAGACCGCGCCGTCCAACCCGGCCTCGCTGACCGCCAGCTTCAAGGACTGGCTGCCGCGCGTCATCGTTAACTACAAGCCGCAGGATGACTGGACCTTGTATGCGAGCTGGGCGCGCGGCGTGCTGCCCGGTCAATTCAACCAGTCCTTCATCACGGCGACCGCGACCGAGCGCAGCGACATCGAGGCGGTGTTCCCCGGCATCGCGAACGTCGTCGAATCGGAGAAGGTCGACAGCTACGAGGTCGGCTCCAAACAGCAGTTGTTCGACAGCCGCGTCCAGTACACGCTGGCTGGCTATTATATGAAATGGTCGAACATAAAGGCTGGGGCCGCCTTCGTTGCCCCGTCGACCGGTCGGACGATCACCGGTCTGATCACCCCCGGTAACGCGACCCTGAAAGGCATCGAGTGGGACGGCACCATGGCCATTGCCGAGGGTTTCAACTTCAACCTGCGCGGCGCCTGGCAGATCGGTAAGTACACCAACTTCATTCAACCGTTCCTGGCCCAATTGACATCGAACGCCACCCGCTTCGACGGCAAACGGTTGTCGCGTGTGCCAAAGTGGAGCGGCTCGGCGGCAATCGACTACGAGGACCGTCTAGCCGGCGACTGGAACTGGTTCGGACGGTTCGACGTCAGTTACACCGGCAAAGCCTGGGACAGCGAAGCCAACATTGTGCAGTTCAACGACTATTTCCGCGCCAATGCACGCGTCGGTGTCGAGGACGAAAACTTGAGGGTCGAGTTGTTCGTCAAGAACCTGTTCGACGACCAGAACTGGGACTTCGGTTTCCGAAACGTCTACCAGGGCAATCCGGTCAACAACGCGATCTTTATCCCGCTGCCGGCGCCGTTCACCGGTTTCGGCTTCCCGCAAGGCATCATCGCGCAGCCGCCCGACAAGCGTGAATTTGGCCTTCGGATGCGCTACAACTTTTGAGGCGCGCGAGACATCGCTACGGTAGCGTGCCCGGGCGCGTCCGCGCGCCCGTTTCGTTTCAGGTCAGGGGCTTCGCCGCCAGGCACAGATACATCGCGGCGAACGCCTGCGGATGGGCGCGCTCGAAGGCGGCGACCGCACGCGGATCGCTTACCAAGGGATCGCCCGGATTGACCGCCGCATAGGCATGTGCAGCGCTGGCAGCGGCGAATCCAAATCCAAGAAACGACAGACCGGCGCCAGCGACCAGGCCGGCGACGCCGCGTGGAGTGAAGACGTGCTCCATCCCGTGGAACACCAGATCGCGGCACATCGAGGTGGAGTAAAAGTCGAGGAACCCGAATAGCGGCGCCAGCCGCTGGGCGCGCGCGCCGGGCATCGCAGCCTTGCTGCGGACCAGGGCGCGCAAAGCGCGGATACCGTCGATCGTCGGCGCGAGCTTGTGCCGGTCGACCAGATCTCGGGCGGCGGCGATCGAGTCGCGCGCCGCGGCGCTGTACAGCCCAAGATAGATCAAGCCGCCTGGCGCGAGATTTTCGGCCAGCACCGACAACCCGCGCGCCGGCTGCGCCACGTGATGCAACACACCCAGGCACTCGATGTAATCGAACGGCGGGCCGCGCAGATCCAAGAGATCGCCGGCGATATAAGTGACGTTGTCGAGGCCCAGTTCGGCGGTCTTGCGCGCGGCATAGGCGAGGCTGGGCCGTGACAGATCGAGCGCGACGATCTCGGCCTCGCGAAACTGGCTGGCGCATTGAATCGCCTGCTGGCCGGTGCCGCAGCCGGCCACCAGGATGCGCGGGCGCGGCGCGGCGTGCCGAACAGACAAACCGTAGCGTTCGGCGATGGCGGCGCGGAAACCGGCGAACGGTTGCGGTTCTTCCCTCGCGCAAACCGTCCAGCGCGGATAGGGGTTTTCCTCGTACTGGCTGCGCACCGCCCGGGATACCGGGTCTGCCACCGCGTCCAGTGCGGCGATGCCGGCGATCAGCGCGCGGTCTTGCCGCGGTTCATCGTGCATGACGCGCAGCAAGTCGGCAATCGCGGGGTCGACCGTGGCACCGGTGTCGAGCCAAAGTTCTTCGCCGATCAGACGATAAGCCGCCAACACAGCAGCATGCGATGGCGCGAAGCTTGCGTGCAGCGCGGCGTCGAGCGCCGCAGCGGCGGCGACCTCGGTCGGGGTCACAGCCCAAACGTACTCGTTCAGTATACATTGGAGCGCGAGTGTCACCGCCAAGGGCAGCGGCGCGGCGGCCGGTTCAGCGACCAGCCCGGCGCGGACCGCTGTCAGCATTCGTTCCCAGGCCGGATCGGTAACCAGACACTGGCGCAAGATTGTCGTGGCGAGCGGCCGGGCGAGCGCTGCGTGAAGTTGAGGTGTGGCCGGGCCTCCGGCGAGCGCCGCCGCAACCACCGAGTGCTGCCCCAGCACGCGGATCGCCGCACGGAATGCCGCTTCGGGTGGCGCCCAGCCTTTGGTCAGCGCCGGGGGCAAGGCGATGGCGAGCTCGCGCTCGTCCGGTGCTGGAGCAGCCCGGTCCAGCCAACGGTCGAGGCAAGCCGTAAACGCCGAACGGTCCATGTCATCCACTTGCCACCCCTTTGCCGCCGCCGGTGGTGGGTTAGCTGCTCTATTTCCGTCGAGTTGGGCCGGTCAAGCCAGCCGCCGACACCGCGCATGAATTCACACATGTGCGGCGATGCCGTTCTTGTCGGCGTCCGTTTGCCGAACGCGAAGGCTTGCCTTACGCTCGCACCGTAACCATGTCGGGCCTGCGACACCCGACCCGGAGGTGCGGCAGCCATGGCCACGCGCAAGGCAGATTCGTTTTCGGTGCGTTCGCTGGAACGCGGGCTCGACATCCTGCGCGTGTTGAACACGCACAACGGGCTGACGGTGACCGAGACCGCCGAGCTGGTGGAACTGCCGCGCCCGACCTCGTTCCGGCTGCTGCGCACGCTGGAACGGCTGGGCTACATCTTCCGCGACGACGCCGACAAGAAGTTCCGCCTGACCTCGCAGGTCCGGACGCTCGCGCACGGCTTCGACGAGGAGGAGTGGCTGCCCAAGCTGGCCCGGCCGTTGATGGTGGAGCTGTGCAAGCGCATCCTGTGGCCGGTGGCGATCATCACCAACATCGGCACGGCGATGCTGGTGCGCGACTCCACCCACTCGATCAGCCCGTTTTCAATGTTCCGCCATCGCGGCGGCTTCAAGATTCCGCTGCTGCACACCGCTGCGGGGCAGATGTACCTGGCGATGTGCGCAGGCGAGATGCGCGAGCAGCTGATCAACTATGCGGTCGCCGCCGACCCCCAGACCTTCGTGCGCGCCGGGGTGACGCGCCCCAACTACACGCGCAACCTGGAGCGCATCCGCGCCGAGGGGCACTACTGCATCAAGGTGCCGGGCCAGAACCACTGCTCGCTGGCCGTGCCGGTGATGACCAGTGACGGCATTTTTGCCGTGCTCAGCCTGTCGTTCTACCCCAGCGCGCTGACCACCAAGCAGGCGGTGGACGCCTTCGCCCAGCCGATGAAGGACACCGCCGCCAAGATCGGCGCGGCATTGAATATCTGGCGCGCGGAGCGCGTGGCGGCCTGAAGTTCTAACCGTCCAGGAACGCCGCGATTTGCGCTGCCAACCCGGCCAGCTGGTCGGGCGAAGCCTGCAGCAGGTCGCCGTCGAAACTCGGCGTCCAGGCCGCGGCGTTCGGCACCATGGCGACGGTGTCAGGGCGCACCATGGTCGGCACTTTCAGCTGACTCAGTTTTTCGGTGATCGGGTAGTCGTAATAGGCGGTGAACGCCAAGTGCGAGGTGGCGCACATCTTGATGTGCTCCACAAACGACAGGTGCAGAATCTCGGCCGGTGGCAGGTCGGCCTTGCGCATCGCCGCGGCGGTGTACCGAAACCACGGGAAGTAGGTGTACAGGCTGCGCATGCGGTTCCAGACGAACGTCACGTAGGTGCCGTACTGGTCGGGCTCGACCTTCGGCCCGTGATGTTTTTTCATTGCCGCCAAGTCTTCGCCCTCGATCACCCGCACGCGATTGAGCACGACGCGGCCGATACGGTCCGGCTTCTGCAGCGCCATCTCGACGCACATGCGTCCGCCGAGGGACGAACCGAACAGGTCGACCCGCGCGATGCCGAGGCCGTCCAAGTATCGGAAAAACGCGTCGGCGAAATAGGCAAGGCCGGGCTGACCCAGGGCGGCCGGCGGAGCGACCGAATCGCCCATGCCTGGGATGTCGGGGATCAGCACGCGCCGCGCGGCGGCAAGCGCGGCGCCCAGCGGCACCTGGTGGCGCGCGGTGCCGGGCCCGGGATGCAGAATGAGCAGCGGCCGGCCGCCGGGCGCGGTTTCACCACTGTGCCAGTAGTGGATCTGTCCTTCGGCGATGTCGGCGAATGCGCGTTTCATGCAACCCCCTGATGATGCGGCACAGCCTAGTGGTCCGATTCCAACATTCGCATCCCAGTTCAGAACGCAATCTTGCGAATGTTGGAATCAAAGGACCACTAGCAAATACACGATTCTAGTGGAGCTTTGGATTTGACATTCGCATCTCGGTCTTGCTGCCGACAGGGTAGCGAATGTCAAATCCGCTCCACTAGCGACTCGCGCGATTGCCGACGAGACGCTGCCGGCGGCAAGGTCGCGGACCGGCCACGCACGGAAGGCCCGGGATTGCGCCCCCGGCGACTGTGCTATGCTGACGTTCGTCGTTTGCACGGAGTTCCTTGATGTCCAACCGCCCGTTCCAGCACGGCATGACGCCGCATCTCAACCACGACGAGGCTGCGCGCGAACACGCCGTGCGCGCGCTTCGCTTTCACCTGTACAGCCAGGTGTCGCAGGGCACGCGCGCCTACTTCGGCAACGTGGTGGCGCCGGAGTTCGCCAAGGCGAACGGCCGCGCGCTGCAGGACCGCGCCGAGGTGCGACAGGTGATGGAAGACAAGACCTACGTGAAGTTCCACCTGTCGCTGCAGCGCAGCGTGCAGGAAGTGATGTGGAACACGGTGGTGGAAAACGTCGAGCGCCAGTTGCCCGAGCTGAACGAGCGCGCCAAAACCTGCGACCGCGGCCTGGGCACGTTGACGCTGGACGCGAACCTGGAGATTCCGCGCTACGTGGCCAACGTCGATATCCATTGCATGCCGGGCGGGTATGGCTACGAGGCCGATCTGGCCGATAGCGTCGCGGCCGGCGCGATCTACGATCGCGGTATTTCGATGTACCAGCGCGACGGCGAGGGCTTCCTGGGCACCTCGGTCGCCGCCTACCTGCGCAAGAATTTCCCGACGCTGTCGCCGGCCAGGATTCTCGATATGGGTTGCACCGTGGGACTGAGCACGCTGCGCTATTGCGAAGCCTTCCCGTCAGCCGAGGTGCATGCCATCGATGTCGCCGCGCCGTGCCTGCGCTACGGCCATGCCCGGGCGGAATCCCTCGGTCAGCGCGTCCATTTCAGCCAGCGCAACGCCGAATGCACCGGCTTCGCCGACAACAGCTTCGACCTGGTGGTGTCGACCATCCTGGCCCACGAAACGTCGACCCAGGCGTGGAAGAACATCCTGAAAGAGTGCCATCGTGTGTTGAAACCGGGCGGGGTGATGGTGCACGCCGACCTGCCGCAGTTCGCCGACATCGACGTCTACAGCCAGTTCCTGTTCGGCAACGAGACCAAGTACAACAACGAGCCGTTCTGGAGCACCTTCCGCGCCATGGACCTGAAGGCGGCCATGCGCGAAGCCGGCTTCGCCGACGACAAGTGCTTTCTGGATATCGCCGAACACGCCAGCCCCGGCGGGTTCCGCAACACCAAGGTCGTCGATAGCGCGCGCACCAAATCGGGCAAGAGCCCCACCGGATTCGGTTGGGGCGTGCAGGTCGGCATAAAGTAGACGCGCCGCCGTGACGACCGCGCCGCCGACCAAGCTGACCCGCGTCGCCAAGGGCAAGCGCCCGGTACTGTTCGACGACGGCACCGGCGACGTGTTCCTGTCGATGATCACCGCCCTGACCGCGGAAATGATGGTGCTGCGCGACCGGCTCGATACCGTCGAGCGCATTGCCGCGGCCAAGGGCGTCATCCTGAGGGACGAAATCGAAGGCTACGAGCCCGACGAGGCCGCCGAGGCCGAGCGCGCCGCGGCCCGCCGGGCGCTGGCCGACCGGGTATACTATTTGCTGCTGCAGCAGGCCGAGCGCCACAAGGCAGCGGGCAGCAAGGCCGCTGGAAAGACGTGACCGCCCGCGCGCTGACGCGCCGGACGGGTGGGGAGGAAGCGTTATGGACACATTGACGCGCCGCGATGCCATCGCCACGGCCGCCGGCTCCGCCGCCACGATCGCGGCGGCGGCGACGCCTGCCCACGCCGCGCTCAAGCCGTTGCCGCGGGCAACCGCGGCCGAAGCCGGCCTGGACGAGGCCGCGATGGCCGGCCTGTCGCGCAGCATGAAGGCG
>JANRJB010000017.1:0-8023 GCA_033764265.1 Rhodospirillaceae bacterium
GTGCTGAAGGGCGAAGTGAAAGACGTGCTGCTGCTCGACGTGACGCCGCTGTCGCTCGGTATCGAGACGCTGGGCGGGGTGTTCACGCGCCTGATCGAGCGCAACACCACCATCCCGACCCGCAAGAGCCAGGTGTTCTCGACCGCGGAAGACAATCAAACCGCGGTCACCATCCGCGTCTTCCAGGGCGAACGCGAGATGGCCGCCGACAACAAGCTGCTCGGCCAGTTCGACCTGGTGGGCATCCCGCCGGCGCCGCGCGGCGTGCCGCAGGTGGAAGTCACCTTCGACATCGACGCCAACGGCATCGTCAACGTCTCGGCCAAGGACAAGGCCACCGGCAAGGAACAGCAGATCCGCATTCAGGCCTCGGGCGGGCTGTCCGACGACGACATCAAGAAGATGGTCAAGGACGCCGAGTCGCACGCGGAAGAAGACAAGAAGCGCCGCGCCGCGGTTGACGCCCGCAACCAGGCCGACAGCCTGATCCACACCACCGAAAAGAACCTCAAGGATCACGGCGACAAGATTCCGGCCGCCGACAAGGCCGAGATCGAGGCCAAGGTGAAGGCCGCCCGCGACGTGCTCGACTCCGGCGACGCCGACAAGATCAAGGAGGCGACCAACGCCCTGATGCAAGCGTCGATGAAGATGGGCGAGGCCATGTACAAGTCCGACCAGGCGGCCGGCGGCGGCACCACCGGCGGCGGCGAATCAAAGCCGGACGACGTGGTCGACGCCGACTTCGAGGAAGTCGACAAGGACAAGAAGTAGCCCGCGGCCGGGTGCGGCGGTGACGCGCGCATCGGTCACTTCATCCTCCCACGCCCGACGGTTCCGCCGCCGGGCGTGGCGCGTTTCTCAACCCCGGTCTTGATCCGTCGACATCGCCATGGCCAAGCAGGACTACTACACGCTGCTCGGGGTGCCGCGCGACGCCGGCCTTGACGACATCAAGAAGTCGTATCGCAAGCTCGCCATGCAGTTTCATCCGGACCGCAATCCGGGCGACGCGGCGGCCGAGGCCAAGTTCAAGGAGATCAACGAGGCCTACGACGTTCTGAAGGACGAACAGAAGCGCGCGGCTTACGACCGCTTCGGTCACGCGGCGTTCGAACAGGGCGCGGGCGGCGGCGCCGGCGGGTTCGGCTTCGATTTCGCCTCGGGCTTCGCCGACATCTTCGACGAGATGTTCGGCGACATGATGGGCGGCGGCCGGCGCGGCCGCGGCGGGGCGCAACGCGGCGCCGATCTGCGCTACAACATGGAGATCACGCTGGACGAAGCCTTCTACGGCAAGAAGGCCAAGATCACCGTGCCGTCGTCGGTGAGCTGCGAGTCGTGCAAGGGCACCGGCGGCAAGGACGGCGCGGCGCCCAAGGCCTGCCCCACCTGCCGCGGCGCCGGCAAGGTGCGCAGCCAGCAGGGCTTCTTCACCATCGAACGCCCCTGCCCGATGTGCCAGGGCGCGGGCAAGGTGATCTCCGATCCGTGCCCCACCTGCCGCGGCGCGGGTCGCACCCGCAAGGACAAGGTGCTCGACGTCACCGTCCCGCCCGGCGTCGAGGAAGGCACCCGCATCCGGCTGGCCGGCGAGGGCGAAGCGGGCCTGGCCGGCGCGCCGCCGGGCGACCTGTACATCTTCCTGGCCATCCAGCCGCACCGCATGTTCCAGCGCGATGGGGCCAATTTGTTCATGCGCATGCCGATCGCCATCACCACCGCGGCCCTGGGCGGCGAGGTCGAGGTGCCGTCGATCGACGGCGGCCGCATCAAGGTGACGATCCCCAAGGGCTGCCAGCACGGCCACCGCTTTCGCCTCAAGGGCAAGGGCATGACCGTGCTACGCTCCACCGCCCGCGGCGATCTGTTCCTCGAGGCCGCCATCGAGGTGCCGGTCAACCTGACCGACAAGCAGAAAAAGCTGCTCCAGGAATTCGAGAAGGAAAGCGACCGCGGCACCTACAGCCCGGAGACGCAGGGCTTCTTCGACCGCATCAAGGAATTCGTCGACAGCCTGAAAGCCTGACGCGGCGGAATTTCCGCTAGGGCGCGCCCGACCGGCTTTCTATACTGCCGCGCCAAGATCGCGCGGTTCCGTCCATGACCTCCACACCCTTGTCCATCGGCATCGTCGGTTGCGCCGGCCGCATGGGCCGCATGCTCATCGCCGAAACGCTGGCCACGCCCGGCGCGCGGCTGGCCGGCGGCACCGAGCCGGCCGGGCCGACCATCGGTACAGACCTCGGCCTGCTGGTGGGACACGCGACCGTCGGCGTGCACGTCACGACCGATGCCGCCGCGCTGTTCGCCGGCAGCGACGTGGTGATCGACTTCACCGTGCCGGCGGCCACGCTCGCTCACGCCCAGCTCGCGTCGCGCACCAAAAAAGCATTGATCGTCGGCACCACCGGGCTTGGGCCGGAGGCCACGGCGGCGCTCGATAAGGCCGCCACGTCCGCGGCCGTCGTGTACGCGCCCAACTTCAGCCTGGGGGTGAACCTCTTGTTCGCGCTGACCGAACAGGCCGCGCGCGTCCTCGGGCCCGACTACGATATCGAGATCGTCGAGATGCATCACCGTCACAAGGTCGACGCCCCATCGGGCACGGCCTTGGGACTGGGCGAGGCGGCCGCCCGCGGGCGCGGCGTGGCGCTAAACCAGGTCTGGCGCAAGAGCCGCGACGGCCATACCGGCGCGCGGCCGCGGGGCGAAATCGGCTTCGCCACGTTGCGCGGCGGCGACGTGGTCGGCGATCACACCGCCATCTTCGCGTCCGAGGGCGAACGCTTGGAAATCGGCCACAAGGCCAGTTCGCGCGCGGTGTTCGCCCGCGGCGCCTTGCGCGCGGCGCTGTGGACGTCCGGTCGCGCGCCGGGCCTGTATTCCATGCGCGACGTGCTCGGGCTGTAAGCCTGGCCATGAAGCCCTCGGCCATCGCCTCGTTCTATTCGACGCTGCGCGCGCTGAACCCCGAGCCGACCACCGAACTCAAGTCGGTCAATCCGTACACGCTGCTGGTGGCCGTGGTGCTGTCGGCGCAGGCCACCGACGTCGGCGTCAACAAGGCGACCGGGCCCCTGTTCCAGGCAGCCGACACGCCGGAAAAGATGGTCGCGTTGGGCGAAGCGCGCCTGAAGGACTTCATCAAGACCATCGGGCTATTCAACACCAAGGCCAAGAATGTCATCGCGCTGTCGAAAATCCTGGTGGAGCGCCATGGCGGCCAGGTGCCGCAGGACCGCGAGGCGTTGCAAGCGCTGCCGGGCGTCGGCCGCAAGACCGCCAACGTGGTGCTGAATGTCGCCTTCGGCCAGCCGACCATCGCGGTCGACACCCACATCTTCCGGGTCGGCAACCGCACCGGGCTTGCCCCCGGCAAGACGCCCGATCAGGTCGAGGCGAGGCTGGAAAAGGTCACGCCGCCGGACTTCAAGCGTCACGCCCACCACTGGCTGATCCTGCACGGCCGCTACGTCTGCAAGGCGCGCACGCCCGAATGCTGGCGCTGCGCGGTGGCGGCGTGGTGCGCGTTCAAGCCGAAGGTGCCGGCGCCGGGCGCAAAAAAGGCAGCGTCCAGAACGGCGAAGAAAAAATCTATCCGCCGATCTCGGTGATGGTGCCGCTGATTTTACCGCCGGTGGCGATGCTGAGGGCGCGGTAGCTGATGATCCCGCGCACCTGGCCGGTGGCGGCGATGTCGAGGTGCCCGTTCACCACCAGCGTGCCGTCGAAGGCCCCGGCGATCGCCGCGCTGTCCACTTCGACCTTGCCTTTCAGCACACCGGTCGACGACACGTCCAGCGAACGCGCCTCGGACACGGTGGCATCCACGGTGCCTTCCACGCTCAGGTGCGCGCAGCCGGAAATCTCGCCGGTGACCCGCACCGCGCGGCCGATCGTCAGCCGCTTGCCTTCGCTTTCGGCCTCGGCGGCCTTGATCGACGACGGGCTCGGGATCTCGCTGGCCCGGCGCACCGGCGCGAAGCTCGAACTCGGCACCACGCGATCGGTGAAGCGGTCCATGAAGGCGCGGTCGGCGCCGGGTGTCGGGCCCGGCGTCGCGACGGGCCCGGCCGGCGTGCTGGTGCTCATGCGGTCCGACATGGTGCCTCCCATCAATCCGGTCTTGATCGGTGGACGTACGCCGGCGCTTTTCAGGGCGAAGTGCGGCAGCGTGCCGATCTTCGGCGCGTCGCCACCGTCGCCGCCCGCGGCGGACTGTTCGGTGTCTTGATCGGTCATCGGCGTCCCACAGGGTTGGTCTCCGCGCGCGTTCGTCCGGCGCGGTTCGGCACCCGAAACGGTGCGGCGGCACGCTACGCGCGGCCGGTTAATTTATGGAAAATATGCACCATCGCGGCCACGCCGACCACCGCCGCCACCAGGTTGACGATCGGCACCGTCAGCAAGGCCGCCGTGGCCGCGCCCGCCAGCCAGATGGTGCCGGCGTGCTGCCGGCGCAGCGCCGCCATGGCGGCGGCATCGACCCGCCGCAACGCCACGGTTTCGAAATACTCCCGACCCAACAGGCGGCCGTTGAGCAGGTAATAGACCACCAGATTCAGGGGCGGGATGAAGAACAGCACCAGGTACAGCGGCAGAAAGACCAGGTTCAGGCCCACTGTCCACGCCGCCAGGCCGACCGCCGAGGACACCGCTTCGGTCACCGGAACGTCCCGGCCCGGCCCGCGGTCGGCGTAACGGTCCGCCTCCACCAGCCGCACGACATCGTCAAGGAACACGCTCAGCACCGCCGACACCACGCCCGGAAACACCAGCGTCGCCAGCACCGCCGCCAGGGTGCCAGCACCCCAGTCGGCCAGAGTTTCCAGCCACGGCAGTTCGCTCACCTGGCTGTTGCGCAACAGCCAGACCAGGGCGGCGAACAGCGCCGCGTACACCGCCAGGGTCAGCGCGGCGCACTTCGCCACCAGCACCCACAGGCGCGGGTTCTTCAGGTCCAGGAATCCCTCGATGACGGCGCGAACGATCATGCGGTACTCATTCTGTCGGCCTGCTTGGCAGACGATCTCGCGCCGTTATACTCCGCCGCCTTGCAAATTCCGGAGCGATTTTCATGTCATCAGCGCGTTTCGACGTGGTCGGCATCGGCAGCGCCATCGTCGACATCATCGCCCGCACCGATGACGACTTCGTCGTCGGCGTCGGCATGACCAAGGGCACCATGGCGCTGGTCAGCGCCGAACAGTCCAAGGCGCTGTACGACCGGCTGGGCCGCACGGTGCAAATCTCGGGCGGGTCGGCCGCCAACACCATGGCCGGCATTGCCTCGCTCGGCGGCGCGCCGGCTTTCATCGGCCGCGTCGGCGACGACCAGCTGGGCCGCATCTTCAGCCACGAGATCAAGGCCGCCGGCGTGCACTTTCACGGCGGCGATCCGGGCCGCAACGCCACTCTGCCCAGCGCGGTGTGCCTGATCATGGTCACCCCCGACGCCCAGCGCACCATGAGCACCTATCTGGGCGCCTGCACCGAACTGGGGCCCGACGACATCGACGCCAGGATCATCGCCGACGCCCACGTCACCTATGTCGAGGGCTACCAGTGGGACACCCCGCGCGCCAAACAGGCCATCCGCAAGGCGGCCCGCGCCGCGAAGGACGCGCGCCGCAAGGTCGCGCTGTCGCTGTCCGATCCGTTTGTGGTCGATCGCCACCGCGCCGAGCTGTTCAAGCTGATCGCCGACGACGTCGATCTGATCTTCGGCAACCAGGACGAAGTGTTCCAGCTGTTCCAGGTCGGCACGCTTGACGACGCGGTCAGCCTGTTGCGCCAAACCAACACGCTGGCCTGCATGACCATGGGCGCCAAAGGCGCGGTGGTTGTCGATGGCGCGGCCACCACCGCCGTGCCGGCCGCCCCCGTCGCCCAGGTGGTCGACACCACCGGGGCGGGCGACCTGTTCGCCGCGGGCTTCCTTTACGGCTTCACCCACGGCCGCGACCTGGTGGGTTGCGCCCGGCTGGGCGCGCTGGCGGCCGCCGAGATCATCAGCCACATGGGCGCCCGGCCCGAAACCTCGCTCAAGGAGCTGGCGGCAAAGGCCAACCTGTAAGCGCCGCCCAGCCCCCACCACCTTGCTTTTTGTGCGGCGCACAGGTATACACCGCGCCGACCGAACGGGCGCCGTCGTGCGATCGCACGCCGCGCCCGATTTTCGTATCAGAACAACGCTTTAGCGGAAAAGTGGCGGGCCCATGCAGCTGCGCAACATCGCCATCATCGCCCACGTCGACCATGGCAAGACGACGCTGGTGGACGCCTTCCTGAAGCAGTCGGGCGCGGTGCGCGCCAACGCGCGCATGGATACCTGCGCGATGGACTCCAACGACCTGGAGCGCGAGCGCGGCATCACCATCCTGGCCAAGTGCACGGCGGTGGAGTGGAACGGCGTCAAGATCAACATCGTCGACACCCCGGGCCACGCCGACTTCGGCGGCGAGGTGGAGCGGATTCTGTCCATGGTCGACGGCGTGGTGCTGCTGGTGGACGCCGCCGAAGGCCCGCTGCCGCAAACCAAGTTCGTCCTGTCCAAGGCGCTCGACATCGGCCTCAAGCCGATCGTCATCGTCAACAAGGTCGACCGCTCCGATGCCCGGCCGCACGACGTGCACACCGAAATTTTCGACCTGTTCACCGTGCTGGGCGCCACCGATGAGCAGTTGGATTTTCCCACCCTGTTCGCGGTCGGCCGCGAGGGCTGGGCGGTGCGCGACCTGGACAAGGACCCGCGCGGCGGCGACCTGACACCGCTGTTCGAGACCATCGTCAGTCATGTCCCGGCGCCCAAGCGCGATCTCGATGCGCCGTTCGCCATGCTGGCGACCACGCTGGAATACGACAACTTCCTCGGCCGCGTGCTCACCGGCCGGATCGAGACCGGCATCGCCCGCGTCAACATGCCGATCAAAGCGCTGGGCCGCGACGGCAAGCTGATGGAGTCGGGCCGCGCGACCAAACTCTTGTCCTTCCGCGGGCTCGAGCGCATCCCGGTCGATAGCGCCGAAGCCGGCGACATCATCGCCATTGCGGGCCTTGAAACCGCCAACGTCGCCGACACCATCTGCGACCCGGCTGTCACCAAGGAACTGCATGCCCGGGCCATCGATCCGCCGACGCTGGCGATGACCTTCTCGGTCAACGATTCGCCGCTGGCCGGCCTGGACGGCGACAAGCTGACCACGCGCATGATCGGCGCGCGCCTGGAGCGCGAGGCGGAAGGCAACGTGGCGATCAAGGTCACCGAGTCCGAAGACAAGGACTCCTTCGAAGTCGCCGGCCGCGGCGAATTGCAGCTGGGCGTGCTGATCGAGAACATGCGCCGCGAGGGCTTCGAGCTGTCGATCAGCCGCCCGCGCGTCATCTACCGCCAGGACGACGCCGGCAGGCGGCTCGAGCCGATCGAGGAAGTCGTCATCGACGTCGACGAGGCCTACACCGGCATCGTCATCGACAAGATGTCGCGCCGCAAAGCCGAGATGCGCGAGATGAAGCCCTCGGGTGGCGGCAAGTCGCGCCTGGTGTTCCACGCGCCGTCGCGCGGCCTGATCGGATACCACGGCGAGTTCCTGACCGACACCCGCGGCACCGGCATCATGCACCGGCTGTATCACGGCTACGCGCCGTACAAGGGCGCGATCGAAAGCCGGATCACCGGCGTGCTGATCTCGACCGACACCGGCGAAGCCAACACCTACGCCCTGCACAACCTGATCGACCGCGGCATCCAGTTCGTCGCGCCGGGCGACAAGGTCTACAAGGGCATGATCGTCGGCGAACACACCCGCGATTCCGACCTCGACATCAATCCGCTCAAGGCCAAGCAGCTCACCAACTTCCGCGCGGCCATGAAGGACGACAAGCAGTTCCTGCCGCCGCCCAAGGTGATGACGCTGGAAGAAGCGCTGGCCTACATCCAGGACGACGAACTGGTCGAGGTCACGCCCAAGCACATCCGCCTGCGCAAGCGGTTCCTCGACCCCAACGACCGCAAGCGCTC
>JANRJB010000043.1:0-21564 GCA_033764265.1 Rhodospirillaceae bacterium
CCCGCCAGCACCCGGCCGTTGAAGACGAAGCCCGGCACCACGACGATGCGCAGCTGCCGCGCCAGGTTGAAGTTGGCGATGATCTGGTTGGCGATGGCGGGCGCGTCCATCTCCTTTTTCACGCGATCGACGTCGACGCCGGCCGCCTGGGCGATCTCGAACACGCGTTCGTCGGTGAGCTGGCCGCGATAATCCATCAGGCCGTGGTGAACCGCCTGGTATTTGCCCTGGGCGACCGAGGCCAGCGCCACCTTGGTGCCGGTGATCGACGACGGCCCGAGGATCGGAAACTCCTTCAGCACCCAGCGCACGTTGCCGTCGGCGGCGACGGCGGCGCGGATGCGCGGCTCGGCCGCCTTGCAGAACGAACACTGGTAGTCGGAGAACTCGACGAACGTCACGTCGCCGGCGGGGTTGCCGAACACCTGGGTGGCGGGGTCGCGCCCCAGCGCCTCGGCCAGGCGCACCGCGGCGCGGCTGGCGGTGGCGTACTGGTCGGCGATCATGGCGGTCTCGAACCGCTCGCGCTCCGGGTCGACCGGGGGCTTGGCAGCCGTCTGCGCCAGCGCCGGCGCGACAAACGAGGCGGCGGCTGCGGCGGGCAGCAGACCCAGGGCGGTGCGGCGGCTGCGGATCATGGCGGGTTCCCTCCCCATCATTTGAAGCCGTGAAAGGCGCAGACTATCACCGCCGGACCGACGCGGGGATGAATTCCGCGCGAGGTTGGTCGCCTATCACGCGGCTTTGGGTTTATTCGCGGTCGCGATGCGATCGAGAACTTTGCCGAGAACGCGCCGCACGATCTGAACGTCGTAGTCGGTTTGCAGATTGAGCCACAGTCCACCCGTGGTGCCGAGCGCCTTGGCCACCCGAAGCGCGGTTTCAGCCGTAATCCCCGTCTGTTCGCTGGCGATCCGTACGATCCGGTTACGAGGCAAGGCGCAGGTCTTGGCAAGCGCGCTTGCGGACACATTCGACGGACCCAGGAATTCCGATCGCAGAACCTCGCCTGGATGCATCGGAGCCAATCTCGTGATGATCTTGAACTGATGAGAATGGCGCGCCCGGAAGGACTCGAACCTCCAACCTTCTGATCCGTAGTCAGATGCTCTATCCATTGAGCTACGGGCGCGGGGCCGGCCGGTGGTGGCGGGGTCCGAGCCATCAAGTGGGCCTGGGCGGACCGGCGGGGTCGCCTGGGATACTCAGAATGCCTTGGGGTTTCAAGCGAAACGTCGGCCGCCACGGGGCGCGCGCCCGGCCCCGGCACGGCCGCGCGGCGCCCGTGCTGTCGCCGATTTTTGACCAATTGCAAGGGCCTAGCCGCTTGTTCCGGCGGGGTGCATCGCGTAAAGTCGGCCGCAATGTCGGGCCCGCGCCGGAATCGGTTGCGGACTCAATCGTTTATCGGCCCCGCGTAGGGGACTCCGGCCGTGGCGGCGTGGGCGGAGTATGGGGCCAGCGGCAGGAACCATAAGAATGACAGTGGTGCGGGTGGTGAAGAATCGGACGAGCCCGACGGGATCGGACGCAGGGCTGCATCCGGGCCTGTGGGCGCGCGCGGCGGCGTTGAGCTTGGCCCTGGCCCTGGGCGGCTGTTCGTTCGCCAGCGACACCCTGTTCGGCGACGGCGTCGACACAACCGGCGAGACCACCGCCGCGTCGCCGCCCCCGCCACCGCCGGCCCAGACGGCCGAAAGCGAGGACGAGGGGTTCTTCGGCGGACTGTTCCCGGATTTCTTCGGCGACGACGAGGACGACGCGGCCGCCACCGGCAGCGCGACCATCACGCCCGTGACGGGCGGCAGCATGGCGCCGGCGGTCAGCTACCAGGGCACCACCGTGGTCGGCCAGCGCGTCAACCAGTTCCGCGGCGACGCCCAGGGCCTGCGCGGCAACCTGGCGGCCCACAACCAGCAGTTCGACGCGGTGCGCGGCCAGGCGGTGAGCAACGCCAACGCCTACAACGCCACCGTCGGCGCCATCCGCTCGCGCCTGCAGATCGGCACCACGCCGGGCAACCCCGAACTGCTGGCCTTGTGGCAGCAGGCGCAGGGCCAGTTGTCGGCCAGCGATGCCGATCTGACCATGCTGAACCAGCTTTCGGCGCGGGTGTCGGCCGATGCCGGCGCCACTGGCTACCTGCTCGACAACGTGCGCAACGCCTTCACCCTGTCGGGCGCGGTGGACGAAGACCATCGGCAGCTGCGCATGCTGGAAGACGAACTGATGCAGGCGTCGATCGGCTATGACCGCCTGCTGCAAAGCCTGAACGGCGACATTTCCCGCCAGCAGCAGTTCGTGGCCAACGAGCGTAGCGGGCTGGTGGACCTGGCAAGCGGCATCAATGCCGGCCAGCTGTACGGCAGCGGCGTCGCGGCGCGCGCCGGCCAGGCAATGGCCATGGCGCCGACGGCGGCGCAACGCTCCACGCCCGTCAGCTTCACCGACCGCCGGCCGCTGGTGGTGATCCGCTTCGACAAGCCCGACGTGGCCTACGAACCGGCCCTGTACCAGGCCCTGAGCCGCGCGCTGGAGCGCCGCCCCGACGCGGTGTTCGACTTGGTCGCGGTCACGCCCAACGGCGGCAATTCCGCCGCGGCGCGCCGCAACGCCGACGCGGTGATGCGCTCCATGGCCGGCATGGGCCTGCCGGCCGAACGGGTGGCGATGGCCAGCATGTCGAGCCCGACAGCCGGTTCGCCCGAGGTGCACGTCTACGTGCGCTGAGCACGCCCGACCGCGCCTACGCCGAGATCTCCACGTTGTCGATCAGCCGCGCCTTGCCCAGAAAGGCGGCGGCGAACACGCGTCCGCGGTCGCGATGCGAGACCAAGGTCGTCAGATCGTCGGCGCGGCGCGCCTCGACGTAATCGACCGCATCGAACCCGGCAGCAAGAATGTGGTCGCGTGCCGCGGCCAGCGCGCCGGCGATCGCTTCGCCACGGGCGATCTGCGCCGCCGCCGCGCCGATGGCCCGGTAGAGTGCGGACGCGCGGGTGCGTTCCTCGGCCGTCAGATAGGCGTTGCGCGAGGACATCGCCAGGCCGTCAGCCTCGCGCACCGTCGGCACGCCGATGATCTGGACCGGGATGTTGAGGTCGGCCACCAGCCGGCGGATGACGGTGAGTTGCTGAAAATCCTTCTCGCCGAACAGCGCCACGTCGGCCCCGGCCTGCAGCAGCAGCTTCGTCACCACCGTGGCGACGCCGGCAAAGTGGCCGGGCCGGTGCGCGCCGCACAGAACGTCGGTGAGGCCGTTGACAGTGACGGTGGTGGCGAAGCCGGGCGGGTACATGGTCGCGGCCGCGGGCGCGAACAACAGGTGCGCGCCGGCCCGCTCCAGCATGGCGAAATCCTGCGCTTCGGTGCGCGGGTAGGCCGCGAGGTCCGTCGCCGAATTGAACTGCGTGGGATTGACGAAGATGGTGACGACGACGCGATCGGCGGCGGCCAAGCCACGCTCCACCAGCGCGACATGGCCGCGGTGCAGCGCACCCATGGTCGGCACCAGGGCCACCGACAGCCCGGCGCGGCGCCAGTCCGCGACGCGATGACGCAAGCTGTCGACGTCGCGGACGATGACCAGCGGATCGGCGGCGGGCGGATGCGCCGGATGCGGATCGTGACGCGTCATGTCCGGCGGCGGCGCGCCCGCTTGGCCTGACTGCCCTTGGCCTGCGCCGGGTTGCGCGCGTAGACGTGTTCCGGCCCCGGAAAGCGCCGCGCCCGAACGTCGGACGCATAGGCGCCGACGGCACGCGACACCGCCTGGCCCAGTTCGGCGTAGCGCTTGACGAACTTGGGCGTGAAGCTGCCGAACAGCCCCAGGATATCCTCGGCCACGATGATCTGCCCGTCGCAGGCGGCCGAGGCGCCGATGCCGATGGTGGGAATGGAAATGGCCTCCGTCACCGCGCGCGCGACCGGCTCGACCACGCCCTCGATGACGACGGCAAACGCGCCGGCGGCGGCGACCGCCTTGGCGTCGGCCATCACGCCGCGCGCCGCCGCGCGGCCGCGGCCCTGGACGCGGAACCCGCCGACGACGTTGACCGATTGCGGCTTGAGCCCGATATGCGCCAGCACCGGAATGCCGCGGTCGACCAGAAACTCGATGGTCTCGGCCATTTCCGCGCCGCCCTCGAGCTTCACGCCCGCGCACGAGGTTTCCGCCATCACCCGCGCGCACGCCTTGAACGCCTCGGCCGGCGAGGCCTGGTAGGTGCCGAACGGCATGTCGGCGATCACGCACGCCTTGGCCGACCCGCGCATCACCGCCTTGGTGTGATTGATCGTCATGTCGAGCGTGACGCCCAGGGTAGTGTCCATGCCGTAGAGCACCATGCCCATGGTGTCGCCGACCAGGAGCAGGTCGACGTGGGCGTCCATGAAACGGGCCATCGGCGCGGTGTAGGCGGTGATGCAGACGATCGGCTGGCCGCCCTTGCGCGACGACAGGTCGCGCGGCGACAGCCGCGAGCTGATCGGCGTGCCGCCGGACCGGCGCGGAGGTGGGGGCAGCGTGCTCATGCGACAACTTCCATAGGCGCCGTTCTTATCGCACTTTTTCGGCGTTCGGTAGGCGGCGCTGCGCCTATCGGCGCGGGCGGTACAGCCACATCACCACGGCGATGGCCGCGACCAGCAGGACCACGCCCAGGGCGGCATTCAGGCTCATGCCGGCAACCGTATGGCGAAGGTGGCGCCGGTGGGCGACGTCTCTCTCAGGACCACGTCACCGCCCTGGGCGCGCATAAGCTCGCGCGCGATCGGCAGGCCGAGGCCCGAACCGCCGGGCCGCGCCGAGCCGGTGAACGGCACGAACAGGTTGTCGAGGGCCTTGCGGGCGAGGCCTGGGCCGTTGTCGGCGACGGTCAGCGCGACGAACTCGCCGTCCTGGGCGAGCGACACGGTGACCACCGTCGCGCCGGCCTCGCAGGCGTTGCGCAGAAGGTTCTCGAGCGCCCGGTGCAGCAGGTCGGCGTCGACCACGCGCATGCCCGCGACCGCGGGCGCCGCCACCAGGCGCGCGGCCGGAAACGCCGGCTGCACGGCGGCACAGGCGTCAAGAACCGCGGACCGCAGGTCAATCCAGCGCCGGCGCGCCTGGGGCAGGTCTTCCTTCGCGAAGCGCAGCGTGCTGGCCGACAGCTTCACCGCGCGGTCGATGGCGCGCACGATGCCGGCGGTGATCTGCTTGACCTCGGGATCGGCGGCGGGGATCGACTCCAGCCGGTCGGACTCCAGCATGGCGGTGGCCAGGATGTTTTTCAGGTCGTGGCTGATCTTGGTGACCGCCGCGCCGACACCGGCCAGGCGCTCTTTTTCCAAGAGCGATTCGCGCAGGCGGCGTTGCATGGCGGCGAGCGCGTGTTCGGCCACGCCGACCTCGTCGGTGCGCGGCTCGGGCGTGATGATGCGGCGCGGATCGGCGGGGTCGCGCTGGAACGCGGTCATGCTGGCGGTGATGCGCTTCAACGGCCGTACCGCCAGCCACTGCAGCGACGCATACACCAGCGCCGCGGTCATCAGCGAGATGAACAGGCTGAGCGCCAGGATGCGCCAGAAGTAATCCCACAGCGCACGCTGCAGCGGGGCGACCTCGATGACGACTTCGACCAGCACCGCGGGATCGACGGGGCTCAGGCCCGTTACGCCCATCACCGACGGATGCCGATCGGCCATGACGTCCACCGCGTCGATCACCAGGTCCCAGGCCATGGCCTCGCGCAGGTCGTAGATGACCGGGATGCGCGGCGGCATATTGGGCCCCAGCGTGCGCACTGGCATGTTGGGCCGGGCCGCGGTCATGCCGAGCATGCCGGCCTGGGCCAGGAGCCGGTCGCGCAGCATGGGGTCGATCTGACCGGTGGAGGCCTCGAGCGCGGTCAGCACCAGGTGCGCATCGGCCAGTTTCATTTGCAGATAGTCGACGCGAAACCTGGCCAGCGACGGAAACAGGATCAGGATTTCCGCCAGCATCACGAACACGACCGTCAGCACCAGCAGCCGCCACGACAGGCTGAAGTTGACCTGTGGCGGCAGCGTGGGCGGAAGCGGGGCCGCGGGCGCCTGGTCCGATGCGGCCGGCATCAGCCGAACCGCGCCAGAAACCGCACCAGGCGCCGCGTACCGACGCCGTACAGGGCCGGGGTGAAATATGACCCGGCGGCGCGCTTGGAGATTTCGCCCAGGGTGGGATACGGCGCGACCATGGTCGCCATCGCGCCGATCTTGAGACCGTTGCCAATCGCCAGCACCCAAGGCTGGATCAACTCGCCGGCGCCGCGACCCGCAAGGCCCGCGCCCAGGATGCGCCCGCGCGGGCCGACGACCACCTTGATGAAGCCTTCGGTCGCGCGTTCGGCCCGGGCGCGGTCGTTGTCGGCGAACGCGGCGGTCAACACCTTGACCGATGCGCCGTGCCTTGCGCGGGCTTCGGCCTCGGTGGCGCCGACCTGGGCCAGCTCGGGATCGGTGTAGGTCACACGCGGCATGGCGGCGTAGTTCACCTTCGCCGGCAGGCGGAACAACGCCTGGCGCACGACGATGCCGGCATGATAGCCGGCGACATGGGTGAACTGTGGCCCGCCGCTGCAATCGCCGATGGCGAAGACGCGCGGGTTGGACGTGCGCAGCCGGTTGTCGACCTTGATCGCCCCGCGTTCGACCGCGATGGCCGCGGCCTCGAGCCCCAGACCGTCGATGGTGGCCTTGCGCCCGACCGCCACCAGTAGGTGGCTACCCGCGAGCGTGCGCGCAGCCCCGCCGGAATCGGCCACGGTGACCGCCACGCCCGGGTCGTGCCGGGCACACGCGACGAGCTTGGTTTTTTCCAGGAGCTCGACGCCTTCGGCCATCAGCCGCCGGCGCACCACATCGGCGAGGTCGGGATCTTCCTTGCCCAAAAGCGCGGCCAGCTCGATCACGGTGACGCGCGCGCCCAGCCGGCGGAACGCTTGGGCCAGCTCGCAGCCGATCGGCCCGCCGCCGATGACGATGAGGTGTTCGGGCAACGCCGTCAGGTCGAACACGGTCTCGTTGGTCAGGTACGGTACATCGGCCAGGCCCGGGATCGGCGGCACCAGGGCGCGCGAGCCGGTAGCGATGACGACCCGGCGCGCGCGGATGGTGCGCCCGGCGGCTTCGACCGTGTCGGGACCGGTGAAGCAGGCCGCGCCGGCGATGACCGTGACGCCCAGGCCCTCGAAGCGCTCGACCGAATCATGGGGCGCGATGGCGGCGATCACATCGTGCACGTGGCGATGAACCGCGGCGAAGTCCACGGTGGGTGCGCCATGCACGCCGAAGCCGGACGCGGTGCGCGCGTCGTGGGCGCGATGCGCCGCGGCCAGGATCGACTTGGACGGCACGCAGCCGGTGTTGAGGCAATCCCCGCCCATGCGGCCCTGTTCCACCAGCACCACCGACGCGCCCATCTGCACCGCGCCGGCGGCCACCGACAGGCCGGCCGAGCCCGCGCCGATGACGCACAGGTCGGGTTTCAAGACATCGGGCATTGAATTGTCAGGCGTTGTTGCGGACGAAGCGCTTGTAGACCACGGGGATCATGGCCAGTGCCGCCAGGCCGAGCAACCCGCCGATCACAGTCGGCTGCATCAGGGCCGCGCCGGGATTGACGGCGGCGCCGGCGGCCAGCGCATCGCCCAGGCCCGCGCCCAGGGTGGCGAAGACAAAGGTGCCGGGGATGATGCCGATCAGCGTGCCGAGCGCGAACACACGCAGCGGCACGCCCAGGAACGCCGGCGCCAGGTTGACCAGGAAAAACGGAAACAGCGGCACCAACCGCAGCACCAGCATGTAGCTGAACGCGTTGCGGCGGAAGCCGTCCTCCATGCGCGCGGCGAACGGCCCGGCCTTGGCGCGGAACAAGTCGGCGAGCGCGTAACGGGCCAACAGGAACACGACAACCGCGCCGATGGTGGCCGCCACGACGGTGAGCGCGCTTGCCGCCAGCGCGCCGAACACGAAGCCGCCGGCGATGGTGAGCCACACCGCCCCGGGCACCGAGAACGCGGTCGCGGCCACGTACACCGCCATGTAGCCGGCCATCGCCAGCGGGCGATGGTCGGCCACCAGCGCGCGCAGCCGGTCCTGATTGGCGCGTAAAGCGTCGAGAGAGAGCATTTCGCCCGCGCCGCTGGCGAAGACCGCCGCCACGACGAGCGCGAACGCCACCAGCACGACAAGGCGTCGGCGGGCGGGCGGCACCGATCGGGCAGCGGAGTCGGGGCGAGACATGACGGAGTTCGACCTGGGTCAAAGGCGTGACCAGCGGGTAACACTGTTGCGCGTCGGCCGCCAGTCAGAGATGCGTGATCGTCCGGAGCTCCAAAACGACCTTTAACATATTCAAATTCATCGGGATTCGGGCGATAGTGCCGGTCGGCCGGGCAATTGACTCGGGCCCGCCGGACCCGTATACACCGCCCGCACCTGGACGCTCCGCCGCGTTGAAACTTGATGCGGCCGGAGTGTTCTTTTTTTTCGATCGTCGCACTGCCCCGCCGGAGTTCTCGCCGTGAAACGCACGTATCAACCGAGCAAGCTGGTCCGCAAGCGCCGGCACGGATTCCGCACCCGCATGGCCACCGTCGGCGGCCGCAAGGTGCTGGCCAGCCGCCGCGCCAAAGGCCGCAAACGCCTGTCCGCCTGACCGGCGCCCGTTCCCACACGCAGCGCCGAACGGCGGAACGCCATGGGCCGACAGTGGCACCGGCTGAAACGCCGGTCGGACTTCCTGAGCATCGCCGCGAACGGCGCGCGCCGCGCGACGCCGGCCTTTGTTCTTCAAGCCAGGGCGTTACCCGAGGCGGACGGCGCCGCGCCGATCCTGCGCATCGGTTTCACCGCCAGCCGCAAGGTCGGCAACGCGGTCGCGCGCAACCGCGCCAAGCGGCGCCTGCGCGCGCTCTGCGACCGGGTGTTGGGCGACCGCATGGCGCCCGGCCGCGCCTTGAGCGGTTGGGATCTGGTGGTCATCGCCCGCGACCAGGCCGTCAGTCGCGACTTCGCGGCCATGACCGCCGAATTCGAACAGGCCTTTGGCCGTGTCACCGCGCCCGGGTCGCAACGGGGCCGGTCATGATCGGCGGGATCGCGCGCGTCGGACGGCGGATTGCGGTGTTGGCCATCGACGGATATCGCCTGCTGCTCTCGCCGCTGATCGGCCCGGTCTGCCGTTATCAGCCGACCTGCTCGGCTTTTGCGCGCGAAGCGGTCCTGACCCACGGCGTGATCCGGGGCGGCTTGCTGGCGGTGCGTCGCGTGTTGCGCTGCCATCCGTGGGCCGCATCCGGCTACGACCCGGTGCCGGCCCGCGACGGCGTTCATCGCCATTCCCCCGTATGCGACGTCCATCACCGTTGAACCGACCCCGCCATGGCCGACCAGAAGAACACCTTCCTTGCCATCGTGCTGTCGCTGATCGTGCTGATCGGCTGGCAGATGATGTTCCCGCCACCGCCCCCGCCGGCACCGGCCGAGACGGCCGTGGTGTCGGGCGATGCGCCGCAAGCGCCGGCCGCGGTGCCCGCGGGCGGAGCGCCCACTGTGACCGCGCCCCAAGGCGGACAAGTCGGCGCCCCGGTGGGCGCACCGGTGGCCGCCCCGGTGGCCATGACGCCGGCCGACCGTGCCGCGGCGGTGGCCAACGGCGACCGCATCGAGATCAAGACCGCGCACATCGAAGGCTCGCTGTCGTTGACCGGCGCGCGCTTCGACGATGTGACGCTGCTGCAGTACCGCGAGACCATCGACCCCACCAGCCCGCCGATCGACCTGCTGTCCCCGGTCAACGCGCCCAAGCCCTATTACGCCGAGCTGGGCTGGCTGTCGGCCGACCCCGCGCTGCCGATGCCGGGGCCGGCGACGACGTGGCAAGCCCGCGACGGCGCGACCACACTGACCGATACCCAGCCCTTGGTGCTGGCGTGGGACAACGGCGCGGGCCTGCGCTTCACCCGCACCATCCGCGCCGACAAGAATTACATGTTCACCATCGAACAGACGGTGGAGAACACCGGCGCCGCTGCCGCCACGCTTTATCCATACGCGCTGGTCAGCCGGCTCGACACGCCGGTCACGCAAGGCTTCTTCATTCTGCACGAGGGCCTGCTCGGCGTGTTCAACGGCACGCTGAAAGAGGTCGACTACGACGAGATCCAGGACAAGCAGCGCGACCAGGTGGAATCCACCGGCGGCTGGATCGGCATCACCGACAAGTACTGGCTGACGGCGGTGGCGTTCGACCCCGCGATGAAAGTCACGGCCAGCTTCAACCATGCCGCGGCGGCGGGCCGCGACCGCTACCAGACCGACCTGCGCGGCGAAGCCGTCACGCTGGCGCCGGGCGAGGTCAAGTCGGTCACGTCATTCGTGTTCGCCGGGGCGAAAGAAGTCCAGCTGCTCGACAGCTACGCCGAAACGCTGGGCATCACCAACTTCGACCTGGCGATCGACTTCGGCTGGTTCTTCTTCCTGACCAAGCCGTTCTTCTATGCGCTGATCTGGCTGCGCGACCAGCTGGGCAGCTATGGCCTGGCGATCCTGGCGTTCACCGTGATCCTGCGCCTGGTGGCCTATCCGTTGGCCAACAAGCAGTTCATCGCCATGAGCAAGATGAAGAAACTGCAGCCCGACATGCAGAAGCTGCAGGAGAAATACGCCAACGACCGCCAGCGCCTGAGCCAGGAGATGATGGCGCTGTACAAGCGCGAGGGCGCGAACCCGTTGTCCGGGTGTCTGCCGATCTTCATCCAGATCCCGATCTTCTTCGCCCTGTACAAGGTGCTGTTCGTCACCATCGAGATGCGCCACGCGCCGTTCTACGGCTGGATCAAAGACCTGTCGGCGGCCGACCCGACCAGCGTCTTCAATCTGTTCGGCCTGTTGCCCTACGACGTGCCGTCGTTCCTGGTGATCGGCGCCTGGCCGATCCTGATGGGCATCACCATGTGGCTGCAGCAGAAGCTGAACCCGGCGCCGGCCGATCCGATCCAGGCCAAGGTGTTCATGTTCCTGCCGTTCCTGTTCACCTTCATGCTGGCCTCGTTCCCCTCGGGCCTGGTGATCTACTGGGCGTGGAGCAATCTGTTGGGCATCGCCCAGCAGTGGGTGATCATGCGCCGCATGGGCGTGAAGGCGTAAGTGGCCGGCGCCGAGGCCTCGTTCCCGTTTTCGCCCGAGGCGATCGAGGCCGGCCGGCGGCTGTTCGCCCAGGCCGCGACGTTCGTGCGCGGCGCGGCGGCCGCGGCCGACATTCCCGCCACCGACCTGCCCGAGGTCGCCTTCGCCGGGCGCTCCAACGTCGGCAAGTCGAGCCTGATCAACGCGCTGACCGGGCGTAAAGGGTTGGCGCGGGCCTCGAACACGCCGGGCCGCACCCAGGAAATCAATTTCTTCGACCTGGGCGGCCGGATGATGCTGGCCGACCTGCCGGGCTACGGCTTCGCTCAAGCGCCCAAGGAAAAAGCCGCCGGCTGGACCAATCTGGTGCGCGTTTACCTGAAGGGCCGCCCGGTTCTGCGCCGCGCGCTCGTCCTGGTCGACGCCCGCCACGGCCTCAAGCCCAGCGACGAGGACATCATGACGATGATGGACGAGTCGGCGGTCAACTATCAGGTGGCGCTGACCAAGGCCGACAAGCTGAAGCCGGTCGAGCTGGCCGCGGTCCGCGCCGCCACCGCGTCGGCCATCGCGCGCCATGTCGCCGCCCACCCCGTGGTGCTGGCGACCAGCGCCGCCGACGGCATCGGCATACTCGAGGCCCGCGCGGCCTTGTCAGAACTGGCGCTGCCGGAGTAGGAGTCCCCGCGCTCCGCTTCCGGGCGCACCGGCCGGAGACCGACGACATGAACAGCGACCGTTCCGCCCCCTCGACGGCGACCCAGGACGAATGGCTGGCCAAGGCCGGCATCCTGGCCGACGCGCTGCCGTTCATGCGCGAGCACAACGGCGAGACCATCGTCGTGAAATACGGCGGCCATGCCATGGGCGACGACGCGGTCGCCGCCAACTTCGCCCGCGACATCGTGCTGCTCAAGCAGGTCGGTATCGATCCCGTCGTCGTCCACGGCGGCGGGCCGCAGATCGGCGCGATGCTGGAGCGGCTGAAGATCAAGAGCTCGTTCGTCGACGGCCTTCGCGTGACCGACGCCGCCACGGTCGAGATCGTCGAGATGGTGCTGTCGGGCTCGATCAACAAGCAGATCGTCACCGCCATCAACCGCGCCGGCGGCTTCGCGGTGGGCATGTCGGGCAAGGACGGCAACTTGATCAAGGCGCGCAAGCTGCGCCGCACCAAGAAGGACCCCGGCTCGAACATCGAGAAAATCCTCGACCTGGGCTTCGTCGGCGAGCCGCACGAGATCAACCCGCATATCCTCGACCAGTTCGAGCAGTCCGACATCATTCCCGTCATCGCGCCGATCGGGGTGGGCCCAGACGGCGAGACTTACAACATCAACGCCGACACCGCCGCGGGCGCGATCGCCGGCGCGGTCGGCGCGCAGCGGCTCTTGATGCTGACCGACGTGCCGGGCGTGCTGGACGACACCGGCCGGCTGATCAAGGAAATGACAGTGGAACGCGCCAAGACGCTGATCCAGTCCGGCACCATCTCGGGCGGCATGATCCCCAAGGTGGAAACCTGCCTGGAGGCGGTGGAACAGGGCGTCGGCGCCGCGGTCATCATCGACGGGCGCGTGCCGCACGCGGTGCTGCTCGAACTGTTCACGCCCGGCGGCGCCGGCACGCTGATCCGCTCGCGCTGAGCGGGCCATGACCGCGCGCACTGGCGTCGCGGCCGAACTGGGCCACGTCGACGCCTGGGTCTTCGACCTCGACAACACGCTGTATCCGCCCACGGTGGACCTGTTCGCGCAGATCGACGCGCGCATGAAGGCGTTCATCGCCCGCGAGCTGGGCCTGGCGCCGGACGACGCCTTCGCGCTGCAGAAGCGCTACTACCGGCAGCACGGCACCACCTTGCGCGGGCTGATGCTGAACCATGGCACCGACCCCGAAACGTTTCTGGAGTTCGTGCACGACATCGATCACTCGGTGCTGGACACCTCGCCGCGGCTGGCCGCGGCGCTGGCGGGCCTGCCCGGCCGGCGCTTCGTCTACACCAACGGTTCGGCCCGGCACGCGCGCGCGGTGCTTGACCGGCTGGGCGTGACCGCGCTGTTCGACGGCGTCTACGACATCCGCGCCGGCAACTACATCCCCAAGCCCGACCCGGCGCCCTACGTCGACATGACCGGCCGCTTCGGCATCGCGGCCGGCACGGCGGCGATGTTCGAGGACTCGGCGCACAACCTGAAGCCGGCGGCGGCGTTGGGCATGACGACGGTGTGGGTGCGCCACCCCGACCACTCACCCGCGCCGGCCGAGGACCTGAGCCACTGCCACCACGTCACCGACGACCTGGTGGCGTGGCTGGAGGGTGTTGCGGCCTCGTGATTTCTTGAGATCGGCCAGACCTGATTGCATTATTCTGCTTTCCAGAATACGCTGTAACGATGATCAGAAGCTTTGGGTGTCGCGCGACCGAGGCTTTGTTCAATGATGAACCGGTTGTGCGATTTCGTGCGTTCGAACGCGTCGCCAGACGCAAACTCGAGCTGCTTTCCGCGGCCAGGCAACTGGCCGAACTTCGAATTCCGCCTGGGAATCGTTTGGAGGCTTTGAAAGGCGATCGACAGGGCCAGTACAGCATTCGAATCAATGACCAGTGGCGGATTTGCTTTCGCTGGGAAGATGGCGGCGCATGGAATGTCGAGATAGTGGATTATCACTGATTCGATTGAGGGAGGTTACCGATGCCCAAACGACTCGAACCCATCCCACCGGGCGAAATCCTGGTTGAAGAGTTCTTGAAGCCGCTCGGGGTTTCGCAGAATCAATTGGCGCGCGCGCTGGGCGTCGCTCCGAGCCGGATCAACGACATCGTGCATGGGCGACGGGGGATGTCCGCCGAAACGGCGCTGGGCTTGGCGCTGTTTTTCGGAACGACCCCGGAATTCTGGCTCAATCTGCAAACCCGTTACGATCTTAAGGCCGCCGAGCGCGCACATGGCAAGTCGCTCAGGCGCAGGATCGCGGCCGAGAGACGGGCTGCTTAAGGCTCTTCGCACCGGTAAACGTCACGCCGCCGCGGTGCCGCGGGCGGTCGCGGCGGCCACGGCGGCCGATGCCATGGCCGCCACCGCCTTGGCGGCCATGTCCTTGAACAGGCCGATCTGCCATTCCATCTCGGCCTCGGTGGCGTCGAACCAGCCGCCGGCGCGCGGCTTGATCACCGCCTCGGGCGGCACGCGCGCGACTTTCAGTTGAATGGTGACCGCGTCCTCGGCGCTGAAGTCGCCGGCCCAGGCCACCGCCACCATGCCCTTGGGGCTGACCGCGCGCACCACCTCGGCCACCACCTCGACATCGAGGCGGGCGCGGCACGCCAGCGCGGCGATGATCTGCGGCGACACGCCTTCGCCGGCCAGTTTCATGACGGCGCTGGTGGTCAGCTTGCCGCGTCCCATCAGGTGCTCGGCCTGGCGGGCGGCGAGCCTGAGCGATTCCGGATCGAGCGCGAGCGCCAGTTCGTCCAGGGCCGGGCCGTCCTGCTCGCGCGCCAGCCGCTTGCGCACCATGTGGCCAAGCGCGGCGGTGGTGGCGGGGTCGAAGTCCCGCCGTTCGGCCAGTTTCTGCAACAGCGCGTCGGCGACGAATTCGGCGATGCGCAGGGCCGCGCGGGCGGTGAGATGACGGCGATTGACCAGCGGATCGTGCCAGGTGGGATAGGCCGGCGCGGCGTCGATGATCAGGTCGAGCGTGTCTTCGCGGATCTGGGCGCTCTGGTTGCGCAACAGCGAGGCGATGGCGGTGACGTCGCCGGAGCCGACGATGGCCTTGGAGACTTCCTCGCCGACGTTGACGCGCCGCGAGATCGCCGACAACGAGGCGGTGAGCGGACTGGAGCGAATGATGTCGATCAGGTCCTCGTCGGTCAGGACCGGCGAGCATTCCAGCACCGGGCCGGCGACGGAGATTTCCGGGTCGCGCGCCAGCGTGGCGATGATGTCGTGCGGCGCGTCGGGCAGCGTTTTCATCGCTTCCGACAGGGCGCGGCGCACGCGCGGCAGCTGGTCGCGCACCAACAGCGACAGCACCTGGTGCACCGTCCGCCAGGCCTTGGCCGCGTCGGTCTTGGGCAGGTCGGGCATCAAGCGGCCCAACCGCTCGGCCAGGTCGACGCGCACCTCGTCGTTGCCGTCCTGGGCCAGCACGATCGACGCCTTTTCGGGGGTCGCCGAGTTGGCCGCGATGGTGCGGCGCACCGCCACGTCGGCGTCGCGGGCCAGGAAGAACAGGATTTCGGGCTCCAGGTCGGTGCGCGCGGCAAGCGCGCGACGCACCTCGGGGTCGGGATGATCGAGCAGATCGCGCGCCTGTTCGTAGGTGACCTTGTGGTCGGCCAGTCCGAGCAGGTGGACCAGACGGGCTTGGGCCGGGCTCATGGGGCGCCACCGGGGATTTCGTCGCCGAAGCGCGTGACGACGTAGCGGCCCTTGCCCGACTTCTTGGCGCCATACATGGCCGCGTCGGCACGGGCAATCAACTGATCGACCGTTTCGCCGTCGGTGGCCGACCAGGGCGCGATGCCGATCGACATGCCGAGAGGCTTTTCGGGACTGCCCGAATACGACGCCAACGCCTTGGACCGTTCCAGGATTTGCCTGGCGCGCGACTCGCCGGCGGACTGATCGGCGCCCACCAACCAGACCGCGAATTCGTCGCCGCCCAGGCGCGCCACCACGTCGGTCGGTCGCGTGGATTGCAACAGGATTTCGCGCACCTGGAACAGCGCTTCGTCGCCGGCGGCATGCCCGCGGAAATCGTTAACCGCCTTGAAGTTGTCGAGGTCGACGTACATCAGCACCGACGGACCGGTGTCGCGGCGCAGGCGCTTGAGGTGGCGTTCGATGGTGTCCATGAAGGCGCCGCGGTTGAGCAGGCCGGTCAGCGCGTCGGTGCGCGAGATGCGCAGGATGTGTTCGTGGTGGATCAGCTGTTCGATGGTCACGCCGATCTGGTTGGCGATATCGGCCAAGAGCAGCCGGTCGTCATCGGACCACGGGCCGCGGTCGACCTTGCGCCACAGCACCGCCGCGCCGTTGGACAGGTTTCGGAAGCGCGCCGGCGCGGCCAGCACCTGCCACTCACCCAACAGAATCTCCGCCGCGCCGGCGCCGTCGGACAAGGCCGACAGCACCGCCGACGCCTGGCCCAGGTCCATCGCGCCGTACTTGGCGGCCAACTCGTAACGCGGCTTGGCCGCCGATGGCGCGCCCTGGCCCGCCGCCGGCTCGACGGTGCGGAACACGTGGCTGTGCTCTGCCCCCAGCCCCTTGGCCAGGGCCTCGGCGGCCACGGCCAGCATGGCTTCGGGGTTCACTTCGTCGCGGAAGGCGCGGACGATGCGCGTCAGCACCTTTTCGCGATTGTGCACGCGGGCGAGCGTGGCCTCGCGGTCGCGGGTATCGGTCACATCGCGGCAGGTGCCGCGCGCGCCGTGCCAGGTGCCGTCGGGCGCGATCAGCGGCAACGCCGAGATGTGCACGCACGCCGGCTTGCCGTCGCGGCGCTTGAGCCAGAACTCCTGCGCCTCGATGCGCCGGGTGGCGAAGAACGGCACCTGGTCGGGCGCGGTCGGTTCGTTGAGCAGCTCGGCGGGGTCGAGCTTGGTCAGATCCTCGGCCGAATAGCCGTGCCCGCCGCGCGGCGCGACGAACACGAACTTGCGGTCCGGGCCCACTTCCCAGGTGAAGTCGGCGCAGATTTCGACGAAGTCACGGTAGCGCCGCCGGCTGTCGACCAGGGCGCGGCGCAGCGAATAGTCGAGCGTCAGGTCGCGCACGAAGCACAGCGCGCGGGTGCCGTCGGCCAACGGCACGAAGGTGACTTGAAGATTGATGGCGGTTTCGCCCGCGCCGATGTCGACCATGTCGACATGGGCGCGATCCAAGGCGATGCACTTGTGCGCAAAAGCGACCAGCCGGTCGCGGCCCGCGATCCCGAGCCGGTCATGCAGGCTGACGGCGGCGGGGTTGACCGGCGTGACCACACCCTTGGCGGTGATGCTGTAGACGGCCTCTTCGTAGCGGGTGAGGGCGGCGGCGGACACCGCCAGGCCGCCGTCGATCGCCGGGGCTTCGGCCGCACCGGCAGACAGCGCGTCGGCGCGCGCACCGTCGGCCCTGTCGGCGGGCGTCGGGCCGTTGCGCGCGGTGGCCGCGGTGGTGGCGGCTGGCATGGCGTGCCCCTGTCGGTCTGCGGCGTGTGCCGTCGACATTCACCACGACGCGTCAGCCGCGCCTGCGGCGGCGGCCGCGCCCTGGTACATAGTTTCGACTATGAATTTATGGCCTAACCCGCCGCGCTGACAAGACTATTCAAGGAAAACCGCTGGTTCCCGGCCGGCTTGGTTGACTCGCCCCGGGCTGCCGCTATCTTCTCCGCAATCCCGCCCCGCCCTGAGATGTCAGCAGAAAAATTATGAATATCAAAGAGTTAGAAGCACAAATCGAAGCCGCATGGCAGGCCCGCGACCAGGTCAGCAGCGCCACCCAGGGCCCGGTGCGCCGGGCGGTCGAGGCCGCCCTGGACCTGCTCGACGGCGGCGTGGCCCGGGTGGCCGAAAAGCGCGACGGGCGCTGGGCGGTCAACGAGTGGCTGAAGAAGGCCGTGCTGTTGTCGTTCCGCCTGAACGACAATGCGATCGTGCCCGGCGGCCCGGGCGGCGGCGCGTGGTGGGACAAGGTGCCGTCCAAATTCGCGGCCTGGGGGCCGGAGCGCTTCAAGCAGGCCGGCTTTCGCGCCGTGCCGGGCTCGATCGTGCGCCATTCGGCGTTCATCGCCCCGGGCGTGATCCTGATGCCGTCGTTCGTCAACCTCGGCGCCTACGTCGATTCCGGTACCATGGTCGATACCTGGGCGACGGTCGGCAGCTGCGCGCAGATCGGCAAGAACGTGCACATTTCGGGCGGCGCCGGCATCGGCGGCGTGCTCGAGCCGTTGCAGGCGAGCCCGGTCATCATCGAGGACAACTGCTTCATCGGCGCGCGCGCCGAGGTGGCCGAGGGCGTGGTGGTCGAGGAAGGCGCGGTGCTGTCGATGGGCGTGTACATCGGCGCCTCGACCAAGATCGTCGACCGCGCCACCGGCGAGGTGTTCGTCGGCCGAGTGCCGGCGCACGCGGTCGTCGTGTCGGGCACGCTGCCCGGCAAGCCCCTGCCCGACGGTTCGCCCGGACCGGGGTTGTATTGCGCGGTGATCGTCAAGCGGGTCGACGCCAAGACGCGCGCCAAGGTCTCGATCAACGAGCTGCTGCGCGATTGATCGGACGCCCCCTTTGCCTGATGCGACCGCCCCATTTGCCGAACTGACCGACCCGCTGCCGCTGGCCCAGGCCCTGATCCGGCGGCCGAGCGTGACGCCGCGCGACGAAGGCGCGCTCGACGTGTTGCAGACCGCGCTGGCGAAGCTGGGTTTTGCCTGCCATCGCCAAGTCTACGCGGATGAGGGCGCGGCCCCGGTCGACAATCTCTACGCCCGACTGGGCAGCGCCGCGCCGAACTTCTGCTTCGCCGGGCACACCGACGTGGTGCCGGTGGGCGGCGGCTGGACCGTGGACCCGTTCAAAGCCGAGGTGATCGGCGATCACCTCTACGGCCGCGGCGCCGCCGACATGAAAGCCGCCATCGCCGCGTTCGTGGCAGCGGTGGCGCGGCGACAATCCGCCGGTCGGGCGGTTCCCGGCGCCATCAGCCTCTTGATCACCGGCGACGAAGAGGGCGACGCCGTCAACGGCACCAAGAAGGTGCTGCAGTGGCTGGCCGCGCGCGGCGAGCGGCTCGACGCGTGCCTGGTGGGCGAACCGACCTCGGCGACGACACTGGGCGACACCGTCAAGATCGGCCGGCGCGGCAGCCTGACCGCGAAGGTCACCGTGTTCGGCACGCAAGGTCATTCCGCCTATCCGCACCTGGCCGACAACCCGATCCCGCGGCTGATGAACATGCTGGGCGCGCTGATCGAACGTCCGCTCGATGCCGGCACCGAACATTTTCAGCCCTCGACCGTGGCCATCACCACCGTCGACGTCGGCAACGCCGCGTCCAACGTCATACCCGCCGAGGCGCGGGCCGGATTCAACATCCGCTTCAACGACCGTCACACCGGCGCATCGCTGTCGGATTGGATCAGGCGCGCGTTCGAGGCCGCCGCGGGCGGCGCGGACCGGTTCGACCTCGCCATCCGCGTCTCCGGCGAGGCGTTCCTGACCCCGCCGGGGACCTTGAGCGCGGTGGTGGCGGGCGCGGTGGCCGACGTGACGGGTCGCGCGCCCGAGCTGTCCACTTCGGGCGGCACGTCGGATGCGCGCTTCATCAAGGACGCCTGCCCGGTGTGCGAGTTCGGCATGGTCGGGCTGACCATGCACAAGGCCGACGAGCGCTGTGCGCTGGCCGACCTGGAGCGCCTGACACAGATTTACGGCCGCGTGCTCGAGCGCTATTTCGCCGGCGCCGAGATCGCGGACAGCCGGACGCCATGATCTCCACCCGTCAAATGGCCGCGGCGCTGACCGGACTGTGGCTGGTGTTGAAACTGGAGCCGGCGGGTCTGGCGTTCTTCGAGCGCAATCTCGCCGGCTTCTGGCGGTCCTATGTGGCCGCGCTGATTCTGGCGCCGCTCAACCTGTTGCACGTGGTGCTCGACTTTCCGCGCGCGGGCGAAACTCTGGCGTTCACGCCCTACCTGATCACCCAGGCGTTGGCGTACGTGCTGTCGTGGACGGCCTATCCGTTCGCCATGCTGTACGTGCTGAACCTGTTGGACCGCGAGGCGCGCTTCTTCGAGTACATGGTGCCGTACAATTGGTTTCAGCTGGCGGTGGGTCTTGTCGTGTTCCCGATCAGCCTGCTGTTCGACGTCGGCCTGCTCAGCGCGCCGGGCGCCGCGTTCCTGCAATTGCTGACGCTGGGCCTGTTCATGAGCTACGCCACGTTCCTGGCGCGCCTGACCCTGAACATTGTGCTCAGTTCGGCGTTCGCGCTGGTGGTGTTCGACATCCTGCTCAATCTGTTGATCAACCAGGTGGTCGCCAGAATCTGAGACGGGCCGATCACACGCTGACGAAGACCTTGAATCCGCCCCAGATCATGCGCTTGCCGTCGAACGGCACGGCCTGGCCGAGAATCATCTTGGCCATACGCGGATCGGCCTGCACTTTGGCGTTGACGGCATCGCGGTGCTTGCGCGACCGATAGACGATGTAAGAGAACACCACCGTCTCGCCGCGCTTAAGCTTCACCGCGCGCGGAAACGAGGTCCATTTGCCGACCTCGACGTGGTCTGCGACGCACTCCTTCACCTCGAGCGCACCGTGTTCGCGCCAGACCTTTCCGGCCTTGCGCGCCAAGGCGCGATAGGCGGGCAGGTTTTTCTTGGGCACCGGCACGACGAATCCGTCGATGTAGGTCATGAGCAGCTCCTTTCGGGCGCGGCAAGCCATTGCCGCGCGGGTCAGTTGATTCTATCATTTCCGCCATCGGGCCCGACAGACGCCCGGTGAGTCCAAGACGGTCACCCGCCCAACCGGCACCCGTCCAAGCGCTGTCGGTCTTTAGGATAGACAACGGGTGACCCATGCGCGTAATCGAACAAAGCCCCTTCTTCATTACCCCCGGACGCCCGGCGGCGGGCGGTGTGTTATGAAATGGGTGACGCGCGCGCGGCCCAAGATCGACCGCATCGCCTGCCCGTGGCTGGTGATCCGTTTTATCGACTCCGCGCCCGAATTCCTGTTCGTGCCGACCGATCAGGTCATGGACGTGGCGCGGGACACCGGGGCCATTCCCTTCGACGTGCCCGGCGTGGAGCTGAGCCATGCGGGCGCGGACTGCAGTTTTGACGCCTTCTTGAAGCGCTACGATCTCACCGATCCGGCACTGGCCGCGTTGGCGGTGATCGTACGCGGCGCCGATACCGGTCGGCTCGACCTGGCGCCGCAATGCGCCGGCCTGCTCGCCGTGTCGCTGGGTCTGTCGGCGCTGTTCGCCGACGACCACGCGATGCTGAAGCACGGCGTAGTCGTCTACGACGCCCTGTACGCCTGGCTGCGCGACGCGCGCAGCGAAACCCACGGCTGGCCGCCGACTTGAGCGCCGTTGCATCCATCGACACCGGAGGACCGCCATGACACCCGAGATCGACCGCCGAACTCTGATCGGCGGCATCGCCGCCGCCACCGGCGCCGGATTGGCGCCCGCCGCCGCCCAATCGCCCGCGAAAGGAGCCGCCATGCCCCTCGACATTCGCCCCTTGCCGTTCGACGCCAAGAGCATCTCCGGTTTGTCGGAGAAGATCATTCTCAGCCATCAGGAGAACAACTATTCAGGCGCCGTGCGCCGCTACAACGCGATCACCGACCAGCTGGCCGCGTCGGACTTCGCGAGCGCGCCCAACTTCGCGCTCAATGGG
>JANRJB010000044.1:0-8897 GCA_033764265.1 Rhodospirillaceae bacterium
CTCCAACCTGCTCATCATGGTGATCGTCGGCGGCTACGAGACCTTCGTGTCCCGCCTGCGCCTGCAGGGCCATCCGGACCAGCCGGAGTGGCTCAGCCACGTCAATGCCAGCATCCTCAAGATCAAGCTGGCCATGGCGATCATCGGCATCTCCTCGATCCACCTGCTGCGCACCTTCATCGAAGCCGGCAATCTGGGTGGCGACGGCACCAAGTACACCGAGGCCGGCGTGATGTGGCAGACCATCATCCACGTGGTGTTCATCCTGTCGGCGATCGGCATCGCCTATGTCGATCGCCTGACCACGCCGGACATGCTGAACGGCAAGGTGAAGCACGCCTAAATAATCATTTATTCGAGTAGGTTGGCGGGATAATCTCAGTCGGTATCTGAATTGGCGAAGGGGCGGGTGACATGGGCACGGGACGCGGGTTGTTCGGGTCGTTGGGGCGGGCCGCCCAACTCTTCGGCATCGCCGGAATGACGATGATGGCGGCCGGCAGCGTGGGAGCAGCCGACATGCAGTTCACCACCGTGCCGGGCCACGGCGACGCGCCGCTGAACGTGATGGAAATGGGTAATCCGGCCGGACCGGAAATCCTGTTCATTCATGGCATGGGCATGAGCTACCTGAGCTTCCGCCCGCAATACGACTCCGATTTGGCCAAGGAGTTCCGGATCGTCGCCATGGACCTGCGCGGCCACGGCGGGTCGGCCAAGCCGTGGCGGGTGGAGGACGTGCGCGACACCGTGGTCTGGGCCGACGATGTCGCCGCGGTCATCAGGGCCAAGGGCCTGAAAAAGCCGGTCATCGTTGCCTGGTCGTTCGGCGGCTTCGTCACCGGCGATTACCTGCGCAAATACGGCAAGGACGGTCTGGCCGGCATCAACTTCGTCGGCACCATCGCCGGCCTGGTGCAACAGCCGCCCCCGGTCGGCAACATGAGCCCCGAGGAGATGAAGCGCCGCGCGGCGATGCAAACCTCGGGCAACCTGGCCGACAACCTGGCGGTGATCGAGGCCACGACCAGGATGTTCGAGTTTCCTGGCATCACCCCGGATTACCGAGATGAAATGCACGCCTTCGGCGTCATGCTGCCGGCTTATTTCCGCAAGGCCTTTATGGGCATGAACCTCGACCACCAGGATGTCACGCCCAAGCTGGCCGGCCTGCCGATCCTGGTGACCATGGGCGACCGCGATATCGCCCAATCGCCGGAGGCCTATGCCCGGCTGAAGGCTGCCATGCCCTGGGCGACGTTTTCGGAGTATCCGGACACCGGCCACCTGCCGTTCGCCCAACGGACCGAGCGGTTCAACAGCGAGCTGGTCGCGTTCGTACGCTCCGTAAACCGCTGAAACCCTTGTGTAATAAAATTTCTTGACTTTGTAAGGCAAAGGGCGGAGTTTCCGCCCGCACCGATTTCTCGCGATCGCGCGATGCGCTCTGCCCTGACGACCGGTTCACCCGGTCCCTCGTCATCTTAGGGCGCTTAATCCCGAGACGATCATCTCCCACCGTTCGCCCCCTCGCGCGGGGCCGACCTCCGCAGGCCACGCCGGCTGTGAATCGGCATGGCCCTCGGGCAATTTAGGATTTTTGTACTGTGGACTCTCATCCGTTCATTCAACTCGGCATCTCCGAGCCTTTGATCCGTGCGCTGGCTGCGTCCGGATACACGACGCCGACCCCGATCCAGACCCGCGCCATCCCGGCGCTGTTGGACGGCCAGGATCTACTGGGCATCGCCCAGACCGGCACCGGCAAGACCGCCGCGTTCACCCTGCCGATCCTGCAGCATCTAGCCGACGTGCACGAGCCGCCGACGCCGCGCGGTTGCCGCGCGCTGGTGTTGGCGCCGACGCGCGAGCTTGCCATCCAGATCTTCGACAACGTCCAGCGTTACAGCCGGTTCCTCAAGCTGCGCCACGCCTGCATCTACGGCGGCGTCGGCGAAGACGCGCAGATCAAGTCCATGGCCCAGGGCGTCGACATGCTGATCGCCACGCCGGGCCGCCTGCTCGACCTGTTGCGGCGCCGCTTCGTCCGCCTGGACCAGGCCATGTTCCTGGTGCTGGACGAGGCCGACCGCATGCTCGACATGGGCTTCATCAAGGACGTGACCGCGATCGTGCGGACCTTGCCCAAGGAACGCCAGTCGATGTTGTTTTCGGCCACCATGCCAAAGGAAATCGCCGAACTCAGCGGCCGCATGCTGGTCGATCCGGTCCGCATCGAGGTGTCGCCCAAGCCGGTGCCGACCGAGCGCATCGTCGAGCGCGTCTATCACGTGCCGGCGGCCAGCAAGCGGAACCTGCTCTCCGACATCCTGCGCGATTCGGCCATGTCGCGGGTGATCGTGTTCACCCGCACCAAACACGGCGCCAACCGGGTTACCGAAAACCTGGGCAAGGCCGGCGTGGCGGCCGCGGCCATCCACGGCAACAAGTCGCAGAACGCCCGTCAGAAGGCGCTGGCCGACTTCAAGTCGGGCAAGGCGCGCGTGCTGGTCGCCACCGACATCGCCGCGCGCGGCATCGACGTGGCCGATGTCACGCACGTGGTGAACTTCGAGCTGCCGAACATCCCGGAAAGCTACGTCCACCGCATCGGCCGCACCGCGCGGGCCGGCGCCGAGGGCATCGCGATCTCGTTCTGCGATCCGTCCGAGCGCAGCTACCTGCGCGACATCGAGCGGCTGACCAAGCGCCCGCTGATCCAGATCAGCTGGACCGCTCCGGCCAACGCCGGGACGCAGGCCCAGGCTCCGCGCCCGAATGGCCAGCGGCAGGATCAGCGGCAGGATCATCGGAATGATCAGCGCCGTCATTCGCGCCACGACTCCCGCCATGACTCTGGCCAGGGTCATCGGCATAATGCCGCCGATCAACGCGACCGTGGCGGCCCGCAACGCCAGGCGGCGTAAGCCGGGCGCGCGCTTCGTAACGCACCAAATGGAGACCAGACTGCATGGCTAAAGAGGCTTTGCTCGAGTTCGAAGGCGTCGTGACCGAAGTGCTGCCCGACGGGCGCTATCGCGTGAAACTCGACAACGAGCACGTCATCATCGCCTACACTGCCGGCCGGATGAAAAAGAACCGCATCCGTACCCTGGCGGGCGACCGGGTCATGGTCGAGGTTTCGCCCTACGACCTCGAGAAGGGCCGGCTGATCTTCCGCCATAAAGACGAGAAGACCTTGCCAAGGGTCGAGCGCCGCCAGTTCAACAACCGGCGCTGAGTTCCGCGCTTTCAAGCCGGCTGCGCTCTGCGCAGCCGGCTTGACCTTGCCGCGGCTTTCCCCCATCAAGCGCACGCTTTTTGCGTGACCCGTCGTTCGGGGGATGTCCGCCCATGACCGCCATCATTGAAATCGCCGGCCGCGAGATCCTGGATTCCCGCGGCAACCCGACCGTCGAGGTCGACGTCGTCCTTGAAACCGGGGCGATGGGCCGCGCGGCGGTGCCGTCGGGCGCGTCCACCGGCGCACATGAGGCGGCCGAACTGCGCGACGGCGACAAGGCCCGCTACGGCGGCAAGGGCGTGCGCAAGGCGGTCGAGGCGGTCAACGGCGAACTGCACCAGGCGCTGGCGGGCCTCGACGCCCGCGATCAGGTCAAGATCGACCGTGCCATGATCGACCTGGACGGCACGCCCAACAAGAAACGCCTGGGCGCCAATGCCATCCTGGGCGTGTCGCTCGCCGTGGCCAAGGCGGCGGCGGCCGACGCCGACCTGCAGCTCTACCGCTACATCGGCGGCGCGGCGGCCCACCTGCTGCCGGTGCCGATGATGAACATCGTCAACGGCGGCGCCCATGCCGACAATCCGATCGATATCCAGGAATTCATGATCATGCCGGTCAACGCCCCCAGCATGGCCGACGCCGTGCGGGTGGGCGCCGAGGTGTTTCAGGCCCTCAAGAAGAAACTCAAGGACGCCGGCCACAACACCAACGTCGGCGACGAGGGCGGCTTCGCCCCCAACCTGAAAAGCGCCGACGAGGCGCTGTCGTTCATCATGCAGGCGATCGAGGCGGCCGGCTACAAGCCAGGCCTCGACGTCGTTCTGGCGCTCGATGCCGCGTCAACGGAGTTCTTCAAGAACGGCAAGTATCACCTTGAGGGCGAAGGAAAAATGCTCGATGCCGCCGGCATGGTGAAATACTACGCCGAGCTGGTGGCCAAGTACCCGATCGTGTCGATCGAGGACGGCATGGCCGAGGACGATTTCGCCGGCTGGAAAGCGCTGACGGATGCCATCGGCGCCAAGTGCCAGCTGGTCGGTGACGACCTGTTCGTGACCAACCCCGCGCGCCTGTCCGACGGCATCGCCAAGGGGCTGGCCAACTCCATCCTGGTCAAGGTCAACCAGATCGGCACCCTGACCGAGACGCTGGCGGCGGTCGAAATGGCGCACAAGGCCGGTTATACCGCCGTGCTGTCGCACCGTTCGGGCGAAACCGAGGATGCGACCATCGCCGACATCGCGGTCGCCACCAACTGCGGGCAGATCAAGACCGGATCGCTATCGCGTTCGGATCGGCTGGCAAAATACAATCAGTTGATCCGCATCGAGGAGCACCTGGGCCCGGCCGCGCGCTATGGCGGCCAGGCGTTCAAGGCCCGACGCGGCCTGAAGGGCTGAGGGCGGCGAAATGGCCGGCCCGCGAACTACGACACGCGTTCGACATCCTTCATGCTGGACTGCCCGCCGAAGCGCTTGACCTCGTCCATGTAGGTCGGCGCTTTGGCCCGTTCAGCTTTCAGGCGCGGGCGGGCCGAGGCCGACCAGCGTGTGGCGAATCCCGTGGGATAGGTCTCCATGGGATCGGTTCTTCCGTCCGCCGACCATATCACGGGCAGGAACGGCGTATCGGGCACTTCGCCGGGCACCATTTCGTCCAGGCTGACGCCGGCCAAGCCCACGCACTCGGGCCGCGGGTCCCATCGCGTGTCGTCGCCGAGCAGCCGAACGGTCAGGGCGATGCGCCAGTCGTCGGTGGAATTGCCCGACGAGTAGTGCAACGCCCACGGATGGATCAGCAGCGCGTCGCCCGGCTCCATGTCCCAGCCGAGGAACGTATAGTTCGGGTCGCCGCGCACGGTTTCGGCGTCGGGGATGTTCAGCCGGTCCGGCGGCCGGATCATCTTCTTCGACATCGCCGTGATGTTCCAATAGTACAGGTCTTGGCGGTGGCTGCCGGCGATGACTTCCAGTCCGTTGGCGCGCGACACCGGTGTCAGCGGCATCCAGAACGACGGAATCATGGTGCCGGAGAACGGCCAGCCGCTGCGGTCGGAATGCCAGGGCGTCGCCGCGGTCGAGCGCGGCGGCTTGGCGAAGAAAATATCCACGAAAAACCGCACCCACTGCGACCCCAGGGCGCGCCCGGCGGCCTCGCCGATCGGCGAGCGGAACGCGAACTCGCGAAACTCGGGGATTTTCCGGGCCATCCAACTGCCTGGAACATGCGGCAAGAGGCCGAAGTCCTCGCCGTCAACCAGCAAACGCCGCGCGATCGGCAAAAGCGAGTCGATCCAGTCGCGATCGAAGACGTTGCGCAGACAAACGGCTCCGTCGCGCGCATACGCCGCACGATCCTCATCCGTGATCGCCCGCACGGGCCGAGAGTTGAACGCCATCGTCGCCTCCTGAACGAGGCGGCAGAATAACCCGACCGCGCCGACCGAAGGGGCAACAAAAATGAGTTGCGACCGAAACGCGCCACCCGTCAGTTCGCCGCCGCCCTTGACCGCGCGACTCGACCATGATTCAATGAATCATCTCCGGTGCGCGGCCGGGGCGAAGGGCGCGGGCGAGGGGGCCATGGGGCGCGACGGGGTCGGCAAGCTGCGGCAAGTGTTGGGTCCGTTGCTCGGTGCGGCGCTGATGGCTTACTTCGCCTACCACGCGGTGCAGGGCGACCGCGGCTTGATGGCGTGGTGGAACCTGCGCTTCGAACTCGAACGGGTCGACGCCGAATTGGCCGCGATTTCGATCGAGAAGCAAGCTCTGGAACATCGCGTTTCATTACTGCGGCCCGAAAGTCTGGATCGCGACATGCTTGAAGAGCGCGCTCGCATCATGCTGGGCGTTACCGACCCGCGCGATACCATCGTCCCGATGAATGGCCTCCGGCCTTAGTTCGCGCGTTTTCCCCTGTCGGTTTGTGGTCAAACCGCCCCACGGATGTCACGGGCAGGAAACGATTTCCTGCCGGCCCGTGCTGTGCATAATTTCGTCATCCGCGCCACGGCGGCATGGATCGCCGCACGGGCTTCATTGGTGTTTCAATCTGGGGGATTAGTATGACCCGATTCCGTTTCGGTCCCACCTTGGCTGCCGCGCTGGCCGTGACCACCGCCCTGACCGGCGTCGCGCCGGCGTTCGCGCAGATCGAAGAGATCGTCGTGACGACCCGCAAGCGCGCCGAGAACTTGCAGGACGTGCCGATCGTCATTACCGCGTTCACGTCGGACCAGATTCAGCGCAAGGGCATCACCGACCTCGCCGATATCGCCAAGTACACCTCGGGCGTGATGCTCGACCAGGGCTTCTCGCGCCAGGACACCCGCGTGGTGATCCGCGGCCTGTCGCCCACGCGCGGCCGGCAGAACGTCGCCATCCTGCAGGACGAGGTCGACATTTCGTCGCTGGCCCAGGGCACTGCCGGCGGCTCGTTCGTCATCAACCCGCGCCTGTTGGACGTCGAGCGCATCGAAGTCGTGAAAGGCCCGCACCCTGCCCTGTTCGGCCGCTCGGCCTTCGTCGGCGCCATTAACTACATCAGCAAGCGCCCGGGCGACGAGTTCGAGGGCAACATCCAGGTCGATGCCGGCACCGACGAGAAGGCCGAAGGCCGCTTCAGCGTGTCCGGACCCGTGGTCGCCGATAAACTGTCGCTGGGCCTCAACGGCTCGTTGTGGACCTTCGACGGCTTCTACGACAGTCCGATCACCGGCAAGGGCCTGGGCGGCGGCGACGGGTACGGCGTCGCGTTGACCTTCAACTTCACGCCCAACGACAGCTTCAGCGCGGTCGGTCGCACCGAGTATTCCGACGACGACTTCGCGCCCGAACCGCGTGTGGCCAAGTTCGGCGTCGACCTTCCGCTGCCGGCCCGCGCGTTCACCATCGCCACCGGGGCGACCACGCCGGTCATCTCGCCGACACCGGCCATCAACCTGACGTTCCCGCAGGCGTCGGGCAGCCTGGGCAACGCCGACGACTACGTGCTCACCGGGCCCAGCACCAACGCCCGCACCGGCCGCGACTATCCCGGCGCCTCGCGCGAGATCTTCCGCAATACGCTGCGCATGGAACTCGACACCGATTTCGCGCTGCTCACGTCGATCAGCCACTACGGCGACAACACCACCTTCCAGTTCAACGACGCCGGCCTCAGCGGTTTCCGCGGTGACTTCCGCAGCCCGACCGTCTCGGGCGGTTCGGAGGTATATTTCGACACCGACATCCGGCTGGTGTCGCAGGAGTTGCGCGCCCAGACCAGCGACGAGGAATCGCCGCTCCAGTGGACCGTCGGCGCGCTGTTCTGGAACGAGCTGTTGGAGCAGACCAGCCGCAGCCCGAGCTGTATCGGCCCCAGCGGCGGGTGCGGCGCGATCTTCGCCGGCATCAACGGTTTCCATAATCCGCCCAACAGCATCAAGCGCGACACCCACCATTACTCGGCCTACAGCCTGCTCGACTATGCCGTCACCGAGCAGATCGAAGCCTCGCTCGAGCTGCGCTGGACGCAGGAGAAAGAGGATACCGCCGGTTTCGCCAACACCACGCCGACGTTCGTCGGCTGCGCGGCCACCGCGCTGGGCGTGCCCGCGCGCGTGGTCACCGCTACCGGTGCGATCGCCTGCGTCAGCACCGCGCCGCTGGTGACCGCCCTGGGCGCGTCGATCAACTACGCCCAGGTCGAGGTCGGCTCCACGTTCTGGACGCCGCGCTTCACCCTCGACTACAAGGTCAGCGAGGACCATCTGATCTACGCCTCGGTCGGCCTGGGCAAGAAGCCGGGCGGCCTCAGCCCGCTGAGCGGCGTGCAGAACGCGGCCACCAACACCTACGATCCGGAAGAAATGTGGGTGTACGAGGTGGGCGCCAAAACCACCTGGCTGGACGGCCGGCTGGTCGTGAACGGCGCCTTGTACTTCCAGGACTACGGCGAGAAGCAGGTCTCGGTCACCCAGACCATCCCCGATCCGCCGTTCACCGCCACACGCGTGGTCAACGCCGCCGCGGCCGAGGTCAAAGGCCTGGAGGTGGAGGTCAACGCCGCGCCCAACGACTTCTTCTCGATGGCCGCCAGCTACACCTACAACGACGGTGAATACAAAGAGTTCACCGACATCAGCAACTCCGCCTCGGGCCTGTCGCGCGCCGCGGTGGCCCAGCCGGTCAACGCCTGCCGCGAGGTCATCCGCGTCGGCACCGGCAGCCGTTGTGTCGTCGATTATTCCGGCAACAAGCTGGAAGGCGCGCCCAAGCACAGCATCCAGCTGGGCGGGCAAGTGCGCGGCGACATCTCGGCCGATCTCGGCTGGTTCATGGATGCCGATGCGCGCTACCAGTCCAAGCGCTTCACCAGCTTCGAGAACAGCCTGGTGATGGACTCTTACGTCACCGTCGACCTGCGCGCCGGCGTCGAGAAGGAGGCCTGGACCGTCACCGCCTACGTCAACAACGTGTTCAACGACGACACGCTGAAGGCCAGCGCGGTCTACATCCAGGACTGGGGCACCTCGTTCATCGCGCCGCGCTCGACCGCAGTCACCAGCCTGGCTTCGGCGGTGCTGCCCGACAAGCGCCAATTCGGCGTGCGCGCCAGCCTGAACTTCTAGGCCCGAGCAGGACTTAGCGGCGGCGGCGCGAATGCGTCG
>JANRJB010000052.1:0-4358 GCA_033764265.1 Rhodospirillaceae bacterium
CGCCGCGCAGCACACCGACCTCGCCCGCCGCATGGGCGAGGCGGCCACGCGCGATCCGGTGGCGCGCGCGGCGCTGGCCGGCGCGGTGCGCCGCTACGACCAGTTGTACGCCGCGCTCGCCGCCGACAAGCCGGCGCGCGACCTGTTGGACGAAGGCCCGCTCGGGTTGGCCTACCGGCTGTTCAAGGAGGCCGATCAGGCAGCGGCCGCGCCGGGCGCGCCCGACGACGACGAGTTGCGCCGCCGGCTGACCGATTTGGCGCAGCGGCTCGACGGCGCCGCGCCGAAGTGAGGCCGTCATGGCGCTCGGTGACCGGTTGAAATCGCTGTTGGGCCGCAAGCCGGCCAAGTCCAAGACGTCACGGCGCGCGCCGCCGCCTGCCAAGACCGCGCTGGCTCCGTCGCGACGGGTCGAAATGATCGACTGGGCGGTGCAGCTTCACCGCGCCAAGGCACCGATGGCACGCGGCGTGCTCGACACCGCGCTGAAGGAATTTCGCGCTAAGCCGCCCAACCCCGGCGACCTCGACGCGCTCGCCCGGCTCTTGCGCATTCACCGTGCCGAGGTCGATCTGCGCCGGCTGATGAACCACCGCGATTGGCGCTACCTGGTGCTCTCGGCCGTGCGATCGCTCATGCTGGATCGCCCGCCGCCCGAAAAACCCGCCGAAAAGCCTGGCACCAGGGCCTCGAAAGTGGTGATAAGGCGTTGAAATCGTTTGCGGTTAGCACCCAGGCGTCAGCCCGTTTCTGCCTTGACCTGATGGGCTGGGGCGCGTAAAACCGCGCACTTCCGCCGGTCGTGCCGCCGCGCCGCCGACGCTCACCCGTGAAAGGCTACTCCCATGTCCCGCCGTTGCGCCGTTTCCGGCCGCGCCGTGCAGTCCGGCAACAACGTCAGCCACGCCAACAACAAGACCCGCCGCCGGTTCCTGCCGAACCTGCACCCGGTGACGATGCTGAGCGACGTGCTGCGCGTGAAGGTGCGCCTGCGCCTGACGCCGAACGGCCTGCGTACGGTGGAAAAGAACGGCGGCATCGATGCCTTCCTGCTCGGCACGCCCGACGTGAAGCTGCAGCCCGAGGCGCTCAAGCTGAAGCGCCGGATCAAGAAGGCCAAGGCCAGCCAGGCTGCGGCGTAAACACCGCGCCGCCGAAAAAAAGCCCGCCGGACCGGCGGGCTTTTTTGTTGGACGATTCAAGAACGATCAGATGTTCGCCGGCGGTTGGGCATACGGTCCGCCACGCGCCCGGCCGGCTTCACCCAGCGTCAGTCCCTCGGCCTGCGCCGGCGACGGATGGCGCAGCGATGAGGTGCGCCCCTGGCGCATCAGCACATCTTCGGCGACTTCCCACGACGGCATCTCGTCGCCGTTCGGCTCGAACCGCGCTACCGCCGCCTCGTCGCACCAGTTGGTCAGGCGCGGCATGGCGGTGCGGTGGTCTCCCGACAACATGAACCCGCGCATGGCGGCTGCGTCGCGCCACGCGGTCAGCGTCCACCACGCGCCGTCATGGTGCCGCAGTTCGACGCCCAGGCAGCCGAAGGCGGCGCGGGCCTGGCGCGCGCTGCGCACCGCATGCCAGACGAACGCGGGAAAAAAACGCCACGACCGCAGCTTCAGGCGGGTGACGGAGACGGTGGCCATGGCGTGCGCTCCTGTGGATCGCGGCGTTCGGGGCGATTAGCGGGTTACGGCGGTGTCGGCCACGCGGATCGCTTGCTCGGTCTCGGCCTGGCGGCGCGCCGTTTCGACATTGGCCAACAGGATCGAGGTCGTGCGGGAACTGGCCACCTCGTCGGTGCTGGCCGCCACCACGGCATCGTTGCAGTAGGGCTCGGCGGTGGCGGCGTCGCCACGGCTCAGCCAGGCCAAACACAGGTTATGCAACGCGATCATGCGGTCGCTGCCGCCGGTCTTTTCCAGGGCTTTCTCGGCGAGCGCGATCGCCCGCCCGGTACGGCCGACCGCCATGGCGGCGGTGGAATTGGTGACCAGGTTTGACTGGGACGACCACAGCCAGGTGGCGTTCTTGACCGGGGCCGCGGCGGCCGGCAGGGCGGCCAGCGCGGCGATCAGCACCAGGGCGGGGCGATTGAGAGCGAAGGTCCGGGGGGTCATGGCGGGCTCCTGTTCGGCCCCGGGGCACGGACGCAGCCGGGGCGGTTTTTTGTTCAAGCGCGAAACATCTAGCCCCCGAAAAATGTGAATGATAGAGTGAGATATAGAATATGAGGACCAAAAGAAATGAATACCATGGACTGGAGCGTGCTGCGTGATTTCCTGGCGGTGGCTGAAACCGGCAGCTTCTCCAAGGCGGCAGAGCGGCTGCGCACCAGTCAGCCGACCCTGAGCCGGCGCATCGCCGCGCTGGAGGCGCAACTCAAGATGCGGCTGTTCGTGCGCACCCCGCGCGGGCTGCTGCTGACCGACGAGGGCGAGACCGTGCTCGAGGGCGCGCGTCGGGTCGAACAGGCCGCGCTGGCCATCGAGCGCAGCGCCGACGGCGCCCAGGACAAGCTGACCGGCATCGTGCGCGTCTCGCTGACCGAGGGTCTTGGCACGATGTGGCTGCCCGAGAAGCTGGCGGCATTTCACGCCCACCATGGCCAGCTGTGCGTGGAACTGCTGATCGACAACCGCGCCGTCGATCTGGTGCGGCGCGAGGCCGACATCGCCGTGCGGCTGTTCCGGCCGCAACAGTCGGATCTGTTGGCCAAACACGTCGCCGACATCACCATGGGTCTGTACGCGGCCAAGTCATATCTGGCCCGGGCCGGCGCGCCGGCCGAGGTCAAGGACCTCAAGGGCCATCGCCTGGTGGCCTTCGACGAAGCCATGCTGGCCCGCAACCCGGCGGTGCAGCGTCTGGAAAGCCTGTTCAGCCCCGAGAACATCGTGCACCGGTCCAACAGCTTTTCCGGCCAGTTGGCCGCGACGCGCGCCGGCATTGGCCTCGGCGTGCACGATTGCTTCATGGCTGACGCCGACCCCGACCTGGTGCGCCTGATGCCGCGCGAGTTCAATCACACGATGGAGATCTGGCTGGTGACGCACCCGGACGTGCGGCGCAGCGCGCGCATCCGCGCGGTCTACGATTTTCTGTCCGAGAATTTCCAGAAAGACCGCGACCGCCTGGCCGGCGTTGCCTCGGCCCAGGCCGCCGCCGCCCGGCGCAGCGGCGCACGGGCGGCTTGACGTGCCCGGCTGATGTGTCTAAAGATGTTTTACAGGCAGAATGATCGTCAGCTTTCGCAGCAAAGCCCTCAAGCAGTTCTTCGAGGACGATGACCCAAGCGGCATCCGTCCTGACTTGGTCGAGCGCGTGCGCGCGCGATTGCAGGGATTGCATCGGGCAAAAACACTAAGCGACCTCAACGTCCCCGGCTGGAGATGTCATCGATTGCACGATGTGCCGCCCCGCTACGCCATTGCAGTCAATGGCCCGTGGAGAGTCACATTTGAATGGGGTGACGGTTCAGCTTCCCGGGTTGATTTGGAACAGTACCATTAGGAAACTGTGTCATGCCGCGTGAGTTGAAAGTGAGAAGCGAACCTCGAATGCGTCCGCCGCACCCCGGGGCGATCTTGCGCCTTGATGTACTGCCGGCATTGGAGGTGTCCGTCAGCCAAGCGGCCCGTGAACTGGGTGTGTCGCGCCAGCTACTGCACGGCATCCTCGCCGAAAAGCTGCCGATCTCGGCGGACGTCGCCGTCAGGGTCGGCAAGTGGTGCGGCAATGGCGCGCACTTTTGGCACGCCCTGCAAAGCGACTACGATGTGTGGCAGGCCACAGCCCGATTGGCGAAAAAACTCAAGCGCATCCCCACGCGCGTCGCGGCCTAGCGCATAGGGCCGTCAGAACACCGTGGCCGCGGCGTAAGACCGTTCCCGGCGCAGGTCTTCCTCGAACAGATCGGTCAGCTCGGCCATGACCGCGCCGCCCAATTCCTCGGCGTCCATCAGCGTCACCGCGCGACGATAGTAACGCGTTACGTCGTGGCCGATGCCGATGGCCAGCAGCTGCACCGGGGAGTAGTTCTCGATGTAGGCGATCACGTCGCGCAGGTGCTGTTCCAGGTAGTTGCCGGGGTTCACCGACAGGGTCGAATCGTCCACCGGCGCGCCGTCGGAGATCACCATCAGGATGCGCCGCTGCTCGGCCCGCGCGATCAGCCGGGCATGGGCCCAGGCCAGCGCCTCGCCGTCGATGTTCTCCTTCAGGATGCCCTCGCGCAGCATCAGGCCCAGGTTCTTGCGCGCGCGCCGCCACGGCTGGTCGGCGGCCTTGTAGACGATGTGGCGCAGGTCGTTGAGCCGGCCGGGGTTGGCGGGCTTGCCCTGTTCGGCCCACAG
>JANRJB010000068.1:0-6162 GCA_033764265.1 Rhodospirillaceae bacterium
ATCGCCTGCCTGGCCCTGGGCGTGGCGGCCATCGCCGGCGCGGGGTCGCTCAACTACGCGGTCAAGGCCGGCATCGAGGCCGACGCCCAGCCGCTGTTGGGCGGCGACCTGCAAGCCCGGCTGGCCACGCGGCCGGCAACCGACGAGGAGTTGACGGCGCTGCGCGCCGGCGGCGGTACCGTTAGCTACCAGGTGCAGCTGCGCACCATGGCGCGCTCGGAAGACGCCGAAGGCACCGTGCGCGACCGCACGCTGACCGAATTGAAGGCGGTCGACGCCGCCTACCCCCTGTACGGTGAGGTCACGCTGCAGGAGCCGGCCGGCAGCACCGCGACCCTGTCGGATCTGCTCGGCCGCCGGAACGGAATGTGGGGCGTGCTGATCGATCCGCCGCTGCTCACCCGCCTTCAGGTGCGCGTGGGCGACACCATTCGCCTGGGCGAAGGCGCCTTCCAGGTGCGCGGCACCATCGCGCACGAACCCGACCGCGTCGTCACCTTCGCCACCGCCGGTCCGCGGGTGATGATCTCGACCGACGCGCTGCCTGAGACGCAGCTGATCCAGGTCGGCAGCCTGCTGACCCATATCTACAATATCCGCGCCGATGGCGACGAGACCGCCAACGCGCTCGAAAGCCGCCTGCGCCGCGATTTCCCGGACACCGGCTGGCGGCTGCGCGGGCTGAACCGCGCCGCTCAGGGGCTGGAAGGGTTTTTGGACAACGTCACCCTGTTCCTGACCCTGGTCGGCATGACCGCGCTGCTCACCGGCGGCATCGGCGTGGCCAATGCCGTGCGCGCGCACATGATGGGGCGCATCAACACCATCGCCACGCTGAAGTGCCTGGGCGCGCCGGCCGACCTGATCTTCCGGATGTACACCATCCAGATCGGCCTGTTGTCGCTGGTCGGCGTCGGCCTGGGCTTGTTGGCCGGCGCGGCGGTGCCGCTGGCCGCCGGCCAGGCAATCGGCGACATGCTACCGGTGCAGGCGCGCTTTGGCGTTTATCTGCAGCCCCTGGCGCAAGCCGCGATTTCCGGCGTGCTGACCGCGGCGGTGTTTGCGCTGTGGCCGCTGGCGCGCGCGCGCGATATTCCGCCGGTGGCCTTGTTCCGCAACCTGCTGGCCGCCAGCCGCGCCTGGCCGCGCCGGCGCTACATGATCGCGCTGGTGCTGATGTCGACCGCGCTCGGCGCCTACATCATCGTCAACGCCGAGCACCCGCGCTATGCGGCGATGTTCGTGGCCGGCGCGGCCGCGGCCATGGTGCTGTTCCGCGGCGCGGCGGAAGCGGTGATGAACGTCGCCCGGCGCGCCTCCTCGGTACGCGGCGGGGTGGTGGCCGGACGGCCCACGCTTCGATTGGCCCTGGCCAATCTTTACCGGCCCGGCGCGCCGACCACGTCCGTCGTTCTTTCGCTCGGCCTGGGCTTGAGCGTGCTGGTGGCGATCGCGCTGCTCGAGCACAACCTGAACGCCCGCATCGCGCAAGGATTGCCCGACGACGCGCCCAGCATGTTCTTCGTCGACATCCAGGCCGACCAGACCGAAAGCTTCGAGCAGCTGGTGCGCAGCGTGCCGGGCGTGGAGAAGGTGCGCGTGGCCTCGATGATCCGCGGCCGCATCACCAAGGTGAACGGCGTCGACGCCGACGCCGCGCCGATTTCCGCCGACGCACGCTGGGTGGTGCGCGGCGAGCGCGGCGTGTCGACCGCCGCCGTGCCGCCCGAGAACGCCATGGTGGTCAAAGGCCAGTGGTGGGCGCCCGACCATGCCGGCGAGAACCTGGTGTCGATGGACGCCCAGGCCGCCGAAGGCGTGGGCCTGGACATCGGCGACACCATTTCCATCGACATCCTGGGCCGCGAGATCACCGCCACCATCGCCAACCTGCGCGACATCCGCTGGCAGTCGGGCACCATGAACTTCACGCTGATCTATTCCCCCAACGCGCTGGCCGGCGCGCCCGGGATGTATATCGCCACCGTCAATTCCGCCGCCGGCACCGAAGACGCCATCGAGGACAAGGTGCTGGACACGCTGCCCAACGTCACGGTCGTGCAGGTGCGCGACGCGGTCGAGATGCTGCGCGACGTGCTGGGCACGCTGAGCGTCGCGGTGCGGATCACCGCCGCGGTGGCGCTGGTCGCCGGCGCCCTGGTGCTGGCCGGGGCCATCGCCGCCGGGCACAGCCGCAGAATCTATGAATCCGTGGTCCTGAAAGTGCTGGGCGCGACGCGCGCCAACGTGCTGTCGGCGTTCGTGTTCGAATACTGCCTGTTGGGCCTGGCCACCGGCGGGATCGCCGTGGGCGTGGGCGCGCTGGCCGCCTGGGCGGTGGTCGAGCACGTCATGAAAATCCCGTGGGCCATGAATTATGCCCTGGCGGTTGGCGTGGTCGGCGCCTGCATCACCGTGACCCTGCTCGCCGGATTCGCCGGCACCTGGCGGGCCTTGGGCATCAAGGCCGCGCCCCTGCTGCGCAACGAATAGACCGCAGAGACCCTGCGGATTTTCGACACCCGCCGCGTGCGGCCGGCTACGGGCTTGTTTTCGTGACCGAAAAGCGACAGGCGCCAGATGACAAGGGCGTTAGCGTCGTTCGATTCCGATTGAAGTCGGGGGGTTACGCCCCGATATTAGGCGCAGTCCGGCGGTTGAGCCGGTCTTTGGACACAGAGAGGGTACACATGGCTTACGACACGAATCGCAGGGTACAGCCCGGTTTCGGCGCGTCCACCTGGGATCGGGCCGAGGCTGCACAAATCGACGTCGGCCTGCGGCAGTACATGCTGCGGGTCTACAACTACATGGCGTCCGGCCTGTTGTTGAGCGGCATCGTCGCCGTGCTGGTATCGAGCACCGGCCTGTCGTCGCTGTTCTTCCAGGTCACCGAGGGCCGGCTGGGCTACACCGGCCTGGGCTGGGTGGCCATGCTGGCGCCGCTCGGCATGATCCTGGCGATGAGCTTCGGCGCGGCGCGCATGAAGCTGGTGACGCTGCAGGCGCTGTACTGGGCGTTCGTCGCCACCATGGGCGTCGGCCTGGCGGTGGCGCTGATGGTCTACACCGGCGAAAGCGTGATCCGCACGTTCTTCATCACCGCGGCGTCGTTCGGTGCGCTCAGCCTGTACGGCTACACCACCAAGCGCGACCTGTCGGGCCTGGGCACGTTCTTCATGATGGGCCTGATCGGTCTGATCCTGGCCAGCCTGGCCAACATCTTCTTCGAGAGCACGATGCTTCAGTTCGTGATCTCGGTGGTGGGGGTGCTGGTGTTCGCCGGTCTGACCGCCTACGACACGCAGCGCATCAAGAACACCTACTTCATGGTGGACGGCACCGCCGCCGAGGGCCACTCCGCCGTGATGGGCGCCGTGTCGCTCTACCTGAACTTCATCAACCTGTTCCAGTTCCTGCTGGCGTTCCTCGGCAACCGCGAATAACGCCGCAGTCACTGGCTGCGATCAGCCCCGGGTCCGGCGACGGACCCGGGGTTTTTCTTTGCCCGCATTTTCCCCGCCGCTGTGGCCGGCGCGCCACGGTCGGCGTTGGGCTGAAAACCCGCTGATTTTGGGCCCAAACGCGGTTTCTCGCCTATTGCGTGACCCGCCGCTTTGCCTCGGCCGCGCCTTGTGACACGCCGATGACGAGCGCATATTCCGCGCCGTCAAGGCCTCGATACCCGCAAATCAATCGCGGAAAACCCACGCCGTGGAGGAATTCATGCTGTTCTCAAGCCGCCGCGCCCTGCTGTTGGCCAGTTCCGTCCTGCTGCCGATCGCCGCCGTACCGGCCAGCGCGCAGCAAAGCGCCCAGGGCAGCCTGGTGGAGGAAATCATCGTCACCGCCCAGAAGCGCGCTGAGTCGATCCAGGAGGTGCCGATTTCCATCGTTGCCTTGTCCGGCGACCAGCTGGCGCGCACCAACCAGACCGACATTCTGGCGCTGGCCGGCCGCACGCCGACCCTGCAGTACAGCCAGGCCGGCGGCGAGGCGCAGATCTACATCCGCGGCGTCGGTTCGAACCTGCTCGCGGTCGGCTCCGACCCGAGCGTCGCCATCCATCTCGACGGCGTTTACCTGGGCCGGCCCAACATGGGCCTGAACCAGTTCCTGGACGTGGAGCGCGTGGAAGTGCTGCGCGGGCCGCAGGGCACGCTGTACGGCCGCAACGCCACCGGCGGCACCATCAACATCGTTTCGCGCATGCCGACCGACGAGTTGAACGGCTATGTCAGCGCCGGCGCCGGCAGCAACAACAAGATCGAGGCCAAGGGCGCGGTCGGCGGACCGCTCAGCGACACCCTCAGCTTCCGCGTCGCCGGGCGCTACGAGAACGACGACGGCTACACCAAGGACCTCGACCCCGCCGGCGCCAACGAGATCGACGATGTCGACCTGATGGCCGGCCGCGCGGCGCTGAAGCTTGAGCCGAGCGACGTGTTCCGCGCCACCGCCATCATGGACTGGAGCGACTTCGAGAACGGCAATACCTCGATCCGGCCCAACGACGCGCTCGGCGCGGCCGCGGCGCAAGGTGCGGTGCCGACCCGCTTCCACGAGACGCGCAACAACACGCCCAGCTTCATGACCTGGAAGACCGGTGGGCCGACGCTCGACATCGAGTACGACCTGAACGACGAGATCCAGCTGAAGTCCATCACCTCGTACAAGACCTTCGACATGGACTTCTACTTCAACACCGAGGGCACCGAGGCCGCGGTGACCCGCACCACGGAAACCTTCGACACCGAGCAGTGGTCGCAGGAACTGCGGCTGGCCTCGACCGGCGCCGGGCCGTTCGAGTGGATCGTCGGCGGCTATTACCTGAACGAGGACAAGGCCGGTTCGCTCGGCCTGATTCGCGAGAACCTGCGCAACGCCGTCACCGGCGCGGCGCTGCCCTTGGGCGTGTTCATCATTCCGGCCGAGAACGAGACCGACGCCTACGCCGCATTCGCCCAGGCGTCGTACCGCGTCACCGACGACCTCAAGGTCACCGCCGGAATTCGCTACAGCGACGAGAAGAAGAACGACGTCAACGCCCAGTACAACATCTTCGCTGGCGGCGCGGTGACCCAGGCCCAGGTGCTGCAGGGTCTGTTCGGCTTCCCCAACCTGAGCACGTTCACCGCGGCCTCGCGGCGCACGGGCAGGATCAAGGACAACGCCACCACGCCCAAGATCGGCATCGACTGGACGCCGACCGAGGACGTGCTGCTGTATGCGTCGTATACCCGCGGCTTCAAGTCGGGCGGCTTCAACGACTACCAGCCGACCAACCCGTCGTTCGACCCCGAGTTCATCGACGCCTTCGAGGTGGGCGTGAAGTCGGACTTCGCAGACGGGCGCTATCGCTTCAACGCCGCGGCGTTCTACTACGACTATCAGGACCTGCAGGTGACCACGTTCCTGAACAGCCTGACGCTGGTGGCCAACGCCGCCCAGGCCACGGTGAAAGGCATCGACGCCGAGTTCGTCGGCAACCCGGTCGAACCGTTCACCTTCGGCGCCTCGGCCAGCCTGCTCGACGCCACCTACGACAGCTTCCGCGCGCCCTACGGCGTATGCTCGCCGCTGGTCATCACAAATCCGGATTGCGTCGGCGCGACGCCTGGCACGCCGCGGTTCATCGACGCCAAGGGCAACCGGCTCAACAATGCGCCCAAGTTCAAGGGCACCGCGTTCGCCGAATACGTGGCCGACATGGGCAACCTGGGCGAACTGTCGTTCTTCGCGCAGCTGAGCCGCACCGGCACCATCTACTTCAACGCCGCCAACGCGCCCGAGGCCACCCAGGACGGCTACACACTGCTCGACGGCCGGGTGGCGTGGAAGCCGTCGAACGGCGCGTTCGAGGTGGCGCTGTACGGCAAGAACCTGGGGGACAAGGACTATTACCACAACATCGTGCAGTTCACGTCGAGCTCGCTGACGCCGCCGGCCACCGCGCTGCCGGGCGCCGGCGTGCGCGTCACCGATCCGTTCTCGGTCGGCCATGCGCTGGGCTACCCCGCGCCCGGCCGCCAGTGGGGCGTGGAAGCCACCTACCGCTTCTGAGCCGAACACCACCGCGATCCTGAACCCCGGAGCCCAGCGGCTCCGGGGTTTTTTCTTAGGCCCGGCGGCGAACTTTCATTTGCGAATCGCGCAACAGGA
>JANRJB010000069.1:0-11420 GCA_033764265.1 Rhodospirillaceae bacterium
TTGGTGATGGTGGCCGCGGAAATGATGGCGGCGCGGTTGAGGTAGCTGTCCTTGGCCGGCGGCGGGCCGATGCAGACGGATTCGTCGGCCAGCCGCACGTGCATCGCCGCGGCGTCGGCGGTGGAATGCACCGCGACCGTCTTGATGCCCATTTCGCGGCAGGCGCGCAGCACGCGCAGCGCGATTTCTCCGCGATTGGCGATCAGCACCTTGTCGAACATGTCGGGCCCGGGCCGGCTATTCGATGATCATCAAGGGTTCGCCGTATTCCACCGGCGCGGTGTCGGCGACGATGATGCGCGCGACCTTGCCGGCCTTGGGCGCCTTGACCGGGTTGTAGGTTTTCATGGCCTCGATCAGCAGCAGCGTCTGGCCTTCGGCCACGCTGTCGCCCGGCTTCACGAACGGCGGCTTGCCGGGTTCGGGCGACAGATACGCCACGCCGACCATCGGCGATTTGACCGCGCCCGGATGATTGGCGGCATCCGAGGCCGCGGGTGCCGCGGCCAGCGTCGAGGGCACCGCCGGCTGCGGCGCGGCGGCGACCGGCGCGGCCGGGGCCATCATCGCCATGGTCGGCGCCGAGGCCATCACCGTGTGGTGGGCCGACTTGGCCACCCGTACCCGCACGCCGCCGGCGTCGTACTCGATCTCGGTCAGGCCGGTTTCGTTCAGGATCGCGGCCAGCCGTTTGACCAGGTCGCTGTCCAAGCTGGTGGCCGAGGTTTCCTTGGCGGGTTTGGCGGGGGCCGACTTGGGCTTGTTGAGTTTCACTTGGAACGGGTCCTTTGCAAAAGGTCGGCCATGGCCTCGACCGCCAGGATGTAGCCCTTGGCGCCGAAACCGCAAATCACGCCGGTGGCGGCGCGCGAAACGTAGGAGTGGTGGCGGAACTCCTCGCGCTTGTAGATGTTCGACAGATGCACCTCGACGATCGGCAGATCGGCGGCCAAAAGCGCGTCCAGAATCGCGACGGAGGTGTGGGTATAGGCCGCGGCATTGATGATGATGCCGGCGGCGGTACCGCGCGCCGACTGGATCGCCGAGACCAGATCGGCTTCGCTGTTGGATTGCGAGAAATCGACCGCCAGGTCCAGTTTGGCGCTGGCGGCGACCGTGTCGCGTTCGATGTCCGCAAGGGTGGTGCGGCCATAAATTTCCGGCTCGCGCTGGCCGAGCAGATTCAGGTTGGGGCCATTCAAGACCAGAATGCGAAGATTGGGCGTCACGAGGGACCGTGCTGCGCGCGAAAGAACCGGGTTCAGACGTAGGCTCAGAGGCTTATACCACCGCCGGGCCCCGGGCAACCGGGCCGATGCGGCAACGCTGGCCAAGCCCAAGCCCGCCAACGAAAAATCGCCCCGGCTTGGCCCTCGACTTGACGGACGCGCGGCGTGCTCTAGGCTTCGCACCACCGGGGAGCCCCGCCCGCGGCAGAGTCCGTTGCCGCGCTTAGGGGGCTGAGATACGGCCAGGGAAAGGAGCAACTCTCCGCCGGCGCCGTGACCCGTCGAACCTGCCCTGGATCATGCCAGCGAAGGGAGCCCGACCATGACCCATTCCACCCTCGTGCCTGCGCCTTCAACCGCACAAGATAGCCGACTATCTACAGGGTCCGTCGCGATCGTCGTCAACGGCGAAGACCGCCAGGTCGCCGTCGGTACCACGGTGGCCGGGCTGTTGGATCTGCTGCGCCTCGACGGGCGCAAGGTGGCGGTCGAGCGCAACCTGGAAATCGTCGCGAAAAGCGCCTTCGCCGCCACGGTATTGCAGGCCGGTGACCGCCTGGAAATCGTGCATTTCATTGGCGGTGGGCGCGAGGACGACGTGGGGCCCGCGCCCGACGACACCTTCACCGTCGCCGGGCAAACCTTCCGTTCGCGTCTTTTGGTCGGCACCGGCAAGTACAAGGACTTCGAACAGACCGCGCGCGCCATCGCGGCCTCGGGCGCGGAGATCGTCACCGTCGCCGTGCGCCGGGTGAACCTGTCGGACCCGAGCCAGCCGATGCTGGTCGATTACGTCAGCCCGAAGACCTACACCTACCTGCCCAACACCGCCGGCTGCTACACCGCGCAGGACGCGGTGCGTACACTGCGTCTCGCACGCGAGGCCGGCGGCTGGAACCTGGTGAAGCTGGAGGTGCTGGGCGACCAGAAGACGCTGTATCCCAACGTGGTCGAGACGCTGGCCGCCGCCGAGGCGCTGATCAAGGACGGCTTCCAGGTCATGGTCTACACCAGCGACGACCCGATCGTCGCCAAGCGCCTGGAAGATCTGGGCTGCTGCGCGATCATGCCTCTGGCCGCGCCGATCGGCTCGGGCCTCGGCATCCAGAACCCGGTGAACATCCGCCTGATCATCGAGCAGTCCAAGGTGCCGGTGCTGGTCGACGCCGGCGTCGGCACCGCGTCGGACGCGGCCATCGCCATGGAACTGGGCTGCGACGGCGTGCTGATGAACACCGCCATCGCCGAGGCCAAGGACCCGATCAGGATGGCGCGCGCCATGAAGCTGGCGATCGAGGCCGGCCGGCTCGCCTATCTGGCGGGCCGCATGCCCAAGAAGAAATACGCCGATCCGTCCTCGCCGCTGGCGGGGTTGATTTGAAGCGCGAGATCAACTCAATCGATTTGGCTTCCCAGCAGAACGACTGTTGGCCCTGATTTCAATCGCTGGGCGGCGGCAACCAAGCGTTCATCCGCCGTGACAAAACGGGATCCGCGCTGCGAGGCAAGCGCCAAGTATATGCAGTCGTAGGCCGGATGATCGAGTTCCATCGCGAGCGTCACGCACATCTGCAGCAAGCTGCGCGTTGGAATAAGGTCGACGTTCGCACGGACGAGGGCGGAAGCGGCGATCTCCGCTCCAGCGGGTGTCACGTTTCCGCGCCTGACCTTTTTCCAAAGTATGTTTGCGCATTCTGAGATCAGGAGATCAGGCGCGATGAGCTTGTGCTCGAACAACCGAATCGCAGCCGTAGAGCCAGACTCCTCAACGACCCACTTGATGGCGACACTTGCGTCGACAACAAGTTCAGTCATCGTTCATCCCGTCCCTCGCGAACCAAGACTTCGGACGGAACCTGCGTGCGCCCAGATGTGAGCTTGCGGACTTCGGCAGCTAGGGCGATAAAATCGACCTCGGCTTCGCCGCTCAACGTATCGCGCAGAATTCGTCGAACTTCCTCTTCGGCCGAGTTGCCGTGCCGCGCCGCGCGGCGCTTCAAGCGCGACATCGTCTCGTCGTCGATCTTGCGAATGCTCAGGCTGCCCATGGGACACCTCGCGCTCTGCTTTCATTGAGAGCAATGATAGCAAACGAGATACGTCCACGGTATGGGGCAATTCTTGCCTGGACCATCGGCCCACCGGCAAGAATTCATGGGCGAGGTCCGCACCAGGTGCGCTAACTGACTGATATTTCTGCATTCCCCCCTGGCACGCCGTTTGCATGTCAGGACCTGACGCCACCGGTGTGCGCGGGCCGTTGTGCCATGGCCCGACCGGGGAATGACGAGGACGCCATGACGCTCAAGGCCACGTTCAACACCGCTGTGCAGGGCATGCAGGCCCAGTCTCAGCACCTGTCGAACATCTCGACCAACATCGCCAACGTCAACACCAACGCCTACAAGGTGCAGCGCACCAGCTTTCAGACGCTGCTCAACCACGTCCGTCCGGTGCGCGATGCCAAGTTCTTCTCGGTCGACACGGTGGACACCCGCGAGGTCGACCGCCAGGGCATCATCACCCAGACCAACCGTACGCTCGATCTGGCCATCAACGGCCGCGGCTTCTTCGTAACCAACACCGACACCGACCGTTCCGGCACCTGGCAATACACCCGCGACGGCGCCTTGTTCGGCCAGGCGTTCCCGCTCGCCACCGACAGCGACGGCGACGGCCAAAACGACCAGGGCAGCTACCTCGTGACCTCGACCGGGGCCTACGTCTACGGTTGGGCCGCCGACGAGAACGGCGTGTTCGACGAGCAGGACAGCCTGGATGCGCTGACGCCGATCACCATCAACAGCAACGAAATCTTCGCCTCGCGCGCCACCACGGCGATCACGCTGCAGGCCAACGTCTCGGCCGAGGCGACCGGCCGGCAAAGCGTCGGCCTGCCGTTCGTCGATGCCGCCGGGAATTCGCGTACACTGACGCTGGGCTTCAACGCTTCGCTGACGAACAATTGGACGCTGGACGTGTCGTCGCTGAACACCGACTTTCAGAACGTGCCGGTGTCCGTTACGCCGCCGACCGTTGAATTCGACGGGCGCGGCCGGCTGCTGCAGCCCGCCAACGGCCAGATCGCGGTGACGGTGAACGACGCCACCGGCCCGCAGGTCATCACCATCGATATCTCCCGCATCACCCAGTTCCGCGCCGACGGCGACCTGACCACCCAGGTGATCGAGCAGGACGGTTTCCTGCAGGGCCGGCTGGACAAGACGTTCTTCGACGAAAACGGCGTGCTGTACGGCAGCTACACCAACCGCGGCCTGAAACCGCTGTTCAAGCTGCCGATCGCCACCTTCGCCGCGCCCAACAGCCTGGACGCCAAGTCGGGCAACTTCTTCACCGAGACGCGCGAAGCCGGCGCGCGCACGCTGAACGCACTGTCGGCCGCGCCCAACGTCGCCGACATCCGGATCGGGGCGCTGGAAACGTCCAACGTCGACCTGGCCGACCAGTTCACCAAGATGATCGTGACCCAACGCGCCTATTCGAGCTCGGCCACCGTGTTGCGCACCGCCGACGAAATGACCCAGCAGGCCCGCGACCTGAAGCGGTAAGCGACCACGAGGTCACGTTCCGGCGCGGCGCAGCAGGAGCTTTTCGCGGAACACGTCGTAGATCGTCACGCCGGCGGTGGCGGCGATCTCGCGCGCGGTCATGCCGGTTTCCTTCAAGAGCACGCGGATGAACTCCGCCCGCGGCCGCCAGCGCGTCGAGCGCGCGCGGTCGGCCATGGCCATGCTCGCCGCCCGGCGCTTGGCCCTGATCTCCGCGGCGTCAAGTCCGCGGCGATAGGCATCCGCCAAGGCCGCCTCGTAGCGGCGCTTTTCGTCGGCCATGCGCGCGGCATCGCGATCGACGTCGGCGGCGGCCTCGCGGAACGCGGCGCCGTCGCGGTCGGGGCGCATGCGGTGGGCGAAGCCGAAGCGGTGGCCGAACTCCTCGAACGGCGCACCGGCCGCCGGTCCGCGCGGCGCGGCGCGGCGGCGGGCGGTCTCGGCCGCGGCGCCGTCGTCGTCGGCCGGCCGGCGCGACATGCCGACCGCCTCGCGCAAACTCAGTCCGTAGGAGTCCGCCAGACGCGTCGCGGCGCCCAGCGCGGCCTCGCGTTCGCCGTCGAACGAGGTGGAGTGCGCCAGTTCCAGGAACTGGCGCAGGCGGCGGCGGTCCTTGGGCGACAGTTCGTCCATCGGCGCGGTCATTTCCGCGCGTCGGCGATGGCGGCTTTCAGGTTTTCGGCGCTCATCGCGCCGGGATAGAAATCGTCGGCGACGAACACCGCCGGCGTGCCGGTGACCTGCAGATCCTTCGCCAGCGCGCGGTTGCGCGCGATGATGTCGGCGACACTTTTGTCCTTCATGTCGGACTTCAGCCGCGCGACGTCGAGCCCGACCTCGGCGGCCAGTTCGTAGATCACGGTTTCCGACATGGCGCTGCGGTGGGTGATCATGGCGCGGTGGAACTCGGCATACTTGCCCTGCTTGCGCGCGGCCAGCGCGGCTTTCGACGCGATCTCCGACGCCGGGCCCAGGATCGGCAATTCCTTCAGCACCAGCCGGACGTTGCGGTCGTCATCGAGCACGTCCATCAGCGACGGGAACATCGACTTGCAGTAGCCGCAGTTGTAGTCGAAGAACTCGACCACGGTCACGTCGCCCTTCGGGTTGCCGATGACGGTGGCCTCGGGCGGGTTGAAGATCTCGTCGTGCCGCGCGGCGATGATCGCCTTCTGCGCGGCCTGGCGTTCGGCGGTTTCGCGCTCCTGCAGGCCCTCGACCATCTCGTTCAGGATTTCAGGATTGGCGAGTAGGTACTCGCGCACCAGGGCCTTGATGTCCTGTTCCTGCGCGGGTGTGAAGGCCGGCGTGGCAGCCTTTGGCGCGGCTGTTTGCGCGCCGGCCGGGACACCGGTTGCACCGGCCATCATCAGCGCCGCACCGGCGCACACCCACGTCAACGACTTCACAACTCGCTCCTGTGCAACGCGCCGCGCGCCGCTATCGGCCGCGCCGGCTTTCCATGATTTCCTGCAAGTAATTCTGCGCCGTCACCTTGATGTCCTGCAGGCGATACCAGGTCGGCGTATCTTTTTCCAACAGCTGTTCGGCCTGGCGGGTATAGCGCACCACGTCGCCGAACTGGCCGAGCAGAAGCGCGCGTTCCGAGGCGGCGTAGGCCGACATGCCGGGGTTGCCGCTCTGAAGATAAGACTTCGCCGCCAGGTCCCAAGCCCAGGGGTCTTCGGGGTCCTGGCGCAAGGCCGCGGCCAGAGCCTCCTGCGCTTCGGGCGCGTAGGCCGGGTTGCCGCTCTCGACCATGGCGTGGGCCATCAGGATGCGGATCAACGGCGCGTTCGGCGCCAGCCGGGCGGACTCGCGCAAGGCGGCGATGGACTCTTCGACGCGGCTGTTCTCGAACAGCATCTGGCCCTTCAACTCCCAATAATATGGGTCGGCCGGCGCCTCGGCGATCAGGCTGTCGATCAGGGGCAGCGCCTCCTTGATCTGGCCGCGGCGGTAGAACGCGATCGACTGCGCGTACCGGGCTTCGGCGCTTTTGTCGGACTCAGGGTAGCGCTGGAACGCGGTCATCTGCGGCTTCAGGTAGGCGAACAGCTTGGCCACCATGCGCCGGTGCATGCGTTCCTTTTCGGGGTCGGCGGGGGCATTGGCGAACGGCGAGGTCTGCACCGCATTGGCCACGGTATCCATGCGCTCGCGAGTCAACGGGTGGGTGCGGACATAGGGGTCCTGGCGGTCGGTGATCAGGAGTTCCTGGCCCGCCAGCTTGTTGAAGAACTCGTACAGGCCCTTGGGCGACTGCTGGGTCTGCTCCAGCGTGCGCAGGGCAAACTGGTCGGCGGCCGATTCCTGGCCGCGGCTGAAGGCGAACAGCATGCGCATCGCGGTGCCCTGGCCGCCCAAGGCGGCGGCGATACCGACGTCGGGGTTGCCCGAGGCCACGCCGGCCGCCACGCCCAGCAGCGTGGCCAGCAGCGCGGTGGTGTTGGCCGCCGCGATGTTGTCGGAAAAGGTCACCGCGTGGCCGCCGGCGATGTGGCCGGCCTCGTGCGCCATCACGCCGATGATCTGGTTGGCGTTGTCCGACTGCAGGATCAGGCCGGTGTGGAAGTACATCATGTTGCCTTGCGTCACGAAGGCATTGATCGACGGGTCATTGATCAACAGGATGTTGACCGACTGCGGCGCGATGCCGCCGGCCTCCAGCACGGGACGGGCGTAGAACTTGAGAATTTCCTCGATTTCGGTGTCGCGAATCACCGACATGCCCTGGGCGCGGGCCGGATCGGCGCCGGCGAACGGGGCCGCCAGCAGCATGAACAGGGCAACGGCCGGCGCGTGCCAGCAGCGGCACGAGGGGAGAAAGCGACGGAAAGTGCGGGTCTTGGTCATGAACGGCCAACCTACCTCAAGCATGCCTGCGGTCGATACCGGCAATTTGTGGCGATTTGGTGCGCGCGCGCGCCGCCTCATCGCCCTTCTGCCAATCATGACAATGATTTACGGATGCGGCGGGGTGCAGTTCGCGTTGCTGCTGCCCGAACCCGATCGTGGGCCCGGCGGCGCGGACTGGGTGATCGCCGCCGATGCCACCGCCGCCGGTCTGGGCCGCGCGGCGCTAGGCGCGGGCGGCAGCGCGGCGGACGCTGCCGCGACCACCGCGCTCGCGCTGGCGGTGACGCTGCCGTCGCGTGCCGGCTTCGGCGGCGGCGGGCGGTGCCTGGTGGTCGAGCCGCCGGGCGGGCGCGCCATGGTGATCGACTTTCCCGCCGTCGCCGCAAGCGTGAACCGCGATGCGCGATTCCGAGCGGGTGTGCCGGCCTTCGCGCGCGGCGTGTTCGCGCTGCACGCGCGGTATGGGCGGCTGCCCTGGCCGCAGGTGGTCGCGCCGGCCGAATCGCTGGCGCGGTTCGGTTTCGTGGTCTCCCCGACGCTGGCCGACGACCTCGCGCGCCACGGCGACGCGCTGGTCAACGACCGTGCGGCGCTGACGGCGATGATGGTCGGCGGACGGCGCATCGCCGGCGTCGGCGACCGTCTGCGCAACCGCGCGCTGGCCACGCTGATCGCCCAGCTCCGCGGGCGCGGCCCTGGCGGGATGTACGAAGGCGGTCTGGCGCGTGAGATCGCCGACGCCGCCGACGCGGCCGGCCTGCCGCTGACGGCGGACGACCTGCGCGGCGCCGTGCCCGCCTGGCGCGATGCGGTCACCATCGATACCGGCGCCGCGACGGTGGTGATCGACCCAGCGATCGATCTGGCGGCCGCGGCGGACCCGCCTGCCGATCTCGCGTCGGGGTTCGGCACCGCGCTGATCGCCACCGACCGCGACGGCATGGTGGTGGCGTGCGCACTGGGCCTTAACGCGCCGTTCGGTGTGGGCCTCGCGGCGCGCGAGCACGGGTTCCTGTTTTCGGCGGCACCGCCGCCCGACGCTGCGCCCGCCGTGCTGCTGGCCGAACGCGATGCCGCCGGACGGCAGACGTTCCTGGTGGGGTCCTTCGGCGGGGCATCGCCGGCCGCGTCGGCCCGGCGCGCGCATCGGCTGGCCGACGATGGCACGATCGACGCCGCGGCGTTTCAGGATGCCGACGCGCTGGCGATCAGCTGCGACATCGGCTTGGCCGATCCCGCCGACGGTTGTGTGGTGTTGGGCGGCGGCGCGGAGTATGACACGCCGTCATCGGCAGGTTCGGGAGAGTAGGGTGGTTCTGAAGGCGTCGCGACGAGGGCGAATTCCGCCGTTCATGGTGATGGACGTCATGCGCGATGCCGCCGCGCTGGAAGCGCGCGGCCGGTCGGTCGTGCACTTGGAGGTCGGCCAGCCGTCCACCGGTATTCCCAAAGCCGCGGCGGCCAGGCTTGCGCCGCTGATCGGGCGCGACGCGCTGGGCTATACCGTCGCCGACGGCACCATGGCGCTGCGCGAGCGCATTGCCCGCCACTACGCCGAAATGTACGGCGTGGCTGTCTCGCCCGGCCAGGTGTTCGTCACCACCGGCTCGTCGGCGGGGTTTCTGTTGTCGTTTCTGGCGGCGTTCGAGGCCGGTGACCGCGTCGCTCTGGCCGCGCCCGGTTATCCCGCCTACCGGCACGTGCTGGCGTCATTGAACGTCGAGCCGGTGCTGATCCCGGTCGATGCGGCGTCGCGGTTTCAGCTGACGCTCGACCAGCTTGACGCGTTGCCGACGCCGCCCGACGGATTGATCGTCGCCAGCCCGGCCAATCCCACCGGCACCATGGTGCCGGAAGACGACTTCCGCCGGCTGGTCGCGTACTGCCACGACCGCGGCATCCGGCTGATCTCGGATGAAATCTATCACGGCATCACTTTCGGTCCGCGAGCGATCACGGCCGCCGGGTTGTCGCCGTCGGCGATCATCATCAACAGCTTCTCGAAATTCTTCAGCATGACCGGGTGGCGCGTCGGCTGGGCAATCGTGCCGGCCGACCTGTACCGCTCGATGGAATGCCTGGCGCAGAACCACTACATCTCGCCGCCGGCCTTGTCGCAGTGGGGCGCCTTGTACGCGTTCGACGGCATGGACGAGTTGCGCGCCAACGTCGCGACCTACGCCCGCAATCGCGACACGCTGCTGGCGGCGTTGCCGCGGCTCGGCTTCGGAGCGATAGCGCCCGCGGACGGCGCGTTCTACATCTACGCGGACATTTCAGGTTTCGGTCAGGACGCGGTGGGCTTCTGCCGGCGCGTGTTGAACGAGGCCGGCGTGGCGATCACGCCCGGCGACGACTTCGACCCGTTCGTGGGCCATCGCTTCGCGCGGATTTCATTCGCGGTGTCCGAAGCGCAGGTGGCCGAGGCGTTGCGCCGCTTAAGTGACTGGCGACCCAACGCCTGAGCTCAGCTACCGGCCTGATTCCACCAGCCCTTGCGCGGTGGTCCGGGCGGCGGGTCGGGTGGCGCGACCGGTCGCACGGCCGGCGCCGGGTCGGGCTCGCGCGCCACCGACGCGGGTTGCACGGGCTCGGGCTGGACCACAATGGCGGCCGGTGACGGCGCGGACTCCGGCGCCGGCGCACGCGGCGCGTCATACGGCTCGGGCCGTGACTCGGTACGTGACTCGGTTCGTTCTTCGGCTCTGGGTTCGGGGCGCGCCCACGACAACGCGGTGTCGCGGATGGCGCGGAACAGGCGCCCGGCGCCGCCGCGACCGGCCTCGTCGTCGTTGCGCGTTCCGGTCGACGGAGAGGCGGCGGGCGCGATGAAATCGACCGGGCCGGCATCGGCGGCGGGCAGGGGAGGGGCCGCGAATATCGCTTCGCCGGTTTCGTCGCTCGGCGGCGCGCGAAGGTCGCGAAGGTCATCGCCGGCATCGCTGCCGGGGGCATTGTCGCCGAATTCGCGGCGGCGTCGTCGTCCGCCGCGCCGTCCGCGTCGGCGGCGGCGGCCGCGATCGTCCGTACCCGATCCGCTGTCGGACCCATCAGCTTCCACTTCCGTGTCGGCCACGTCGGCGGCCGGCGCGGCGTAGATCTCGACGGGCCCGGAATCCGGGTCCGCATTCTGGCCGGCACGCGCGCCCAGCTCCTGGCTTTCGCCGGCGACGGATTGCGGGCCGCGGGTGTCGTCGAAGTCGCGTTCGTCGCGTCGTCCGCGCCGACGGCGCCGACGGCGGCGGCGGACGCCGCCTTCACCGCGGTTGTCGTCGCGACTGTCCTCGCGCGCCTCGTCGCGGGCCTGGTGGCGACCCGACGGACGGCGCGCGCCGCCGTCGGTCTCGCGATCCTCGGTCTCGGCGTTGTCGCCGGCGTCGTCCTCGATCTCGGGTTCGTCCTCATCCTCGGGTTCGGCCTCGACCGGCGGAGCCAGCGCGCGGGTCGCCGCCTGTTGCGCGGCCTGCGCCGCCAGGGCTTCCTCGGCCGCCCGCGTCATCTTCACCCGATCGATGCGCAGGGCCGGTGCGACCAGCGCCTCGTCGCCCAGAACGAAGATGCGCAGCGCGAACCGCGTCTCCATGCTGGCGATGGCGGAGCGCTTGTGGTTGAGCAGGTACAGCGCCACGCTGGGGTGCACCGTCACCGTCAACTCGCTCGAGCGCTTGCGCACGCCTTCTTCCTCGATCATGCGCAGCGCGTAGATCGCCGCGGATTCGGTGGAGCGCACGTGGCCGGTGCCGCCGCAATGCGGGCACGGCCG
>JANRJB010000087.1:0-3074 GCA_033764265.1 Rhodospirillaceae bacterium
GGAAATCGGCCGCGCCTTCGGCGGGCGCGACCACACCACCGTGATGCACGCGGTGCGCAAGATCGAGGAGCTGTGCAAGGCCGACACCGGCTTCGCCGAGGATGTCGAGCTGCTCACCCGCATGCTCGAAAGCTGATCCGGTGGCTTAGGCGGGCCGTGGCACGAGGCACGGGCCCCGCACGCGGCCCGTTTTGGCCTTTGGCCCGGTCCGGCGCTGTTGCTATAGTTTTCGCCCTTTGCGGCACCGGCAGGCCTTGCCGCGTCGCCGTTTCAACCGTCAAAAAGTTACGCCGTCCATGAAACTGGTCATCGAGCGCGCCGCACTCCTGAAGTCGCTGGGTCACGTGCAGAGCGTGGTGGAACGCCGCAACACCATCCCGATCCTGTCCAACGTCCGCATCGACGCGAAAAAGGGCGAGCTGGCCCTGAACGCCACCGACATGGACATCGAGATCGCCGAGTCGACCGCGGCCGACATCGGCAAGGGCGGCGCGACCACCGCGCCGGCCCACACGCTGTATGAAATTGTCCGCAAGCTGCCCGAAGGCTCGCAGGTGGAAATCGCCACCTCGTCCGACGGCAACCAGGTGACGCTGTCCTCCGGCCGTTCGCGGTTCGCGCTGGCCTGCCTGCCGGTCGAGGACTTCCCGGCCCTGTCGGCGCAGGCCGGAACCGGCAGCGATTACAGCCACACCTTCACCGTCGCCGCCGCCAATCTGAAGGCGCTGATCGACCGCACCCGCTTCGCCATTTCCACCGAGGAAACCCGCTACTACCTCAACGGCATCTTCCTGCACGCCGCCAAGAGCGACGGCGTGGCGGTGCTGCGGGCGGTGGCCACCGACGGCCACCGGCTGGCCCGCGTCGAATCGCCGCTGCCCGACGGCGGTGCCGGCATGCCGGGCGTGATCGTGCCGCGCAAGACCGTGGCCGAGCTGCGCAAGCTGATCGAGGAAGCCGACGGCGACATCGAGATTGCCCTGTCGGACGCCAAGATCCGGTTTTCCTTCGATAACGTGGTGCTGACGTCCAAGCTGATCGACGGCACCTTCCCGGACTACGAGCGCGTCATTCCGGCCGGCAACGACAAAGTGCTGGAAGTGCCCCGCAAGGACCTGTTTGACGCCGTCGACCGCGTCTCGGCGATCAGTTCCGAGAAGTCACGCTCGATCAAGATGACCTGCGAAAAAGGCCTGATCACGCTGTCGGCGTCCTCGCCCGAGGCCGGCAGCGCGACCGAGGAGGTTGAGGCCTCCTACGCCGCCGGCACGCTGGAGATCGGGTTCAACTCGCGCTACCTGCTCGACATCCTCCAGCAGATCGAAGGCGACGCCGCGCGCTTTTCCATGTCCGACGCCGCCTCGCCCACCATCATTCGCGACGTGGCCGACGGCTCGGCGGTCTACGTCCTGATGCCGATGCGGGTGTGACCCACGCCGTTCCGTCGTCGCGGGCCCCACCCGCCACCGCACCCGCCATCATGCCTGGGGGGGCCGTGACGATCGGTCGTCTTGTCCTCACCGCGTTCCGCAATTATCCCGACCTGCGGCTGGCGTTCGATCAGCGGCCGGTGGTGATCACCGGCGCCAACGGCGCGGGCAAGACCAATCTATTGGAAGCCATCTCGTTCCTGGCCCCGGGGCGCGGCCTGCGCGGGGCCCGGGCCGCCGCGGTGACCTGCCAGGCGACGCCGTCCCAACCCTGGGCCGTGGCCGCGCATCTGTTCACGCCCGACGGCCCCGTCGATCTCGGCACGGGGCTGGCCCCGGCCACCCACGGCACGTTTTCCGACAAGCGCGTGGTCCACATCGATGGCCTGGCCCAGCGCGGCCAGGCCGCGCTCGCGCGCCGGCTGGGCGTGGTGTGGCTGACGCCCGCCATGGACCGGCTGTTCGCCGACGGCCCGGCCTCGCGCCGCAAGTTCCTCGACCGGCTGACTGTGGCGCTCGACCCCGATCACGCCGGTCGCACGGCGGCCTACGACCGGGCGTTACGCCAGCGCGCCCGCCTGGTCCGCGACAACGTTCGCGATCCCACCTGGTTCGCCGCCCTTCACGACACCCTGGCGCGCTACGGGGTGGCCGTCGCCGCCGCCCGCAGCCATATGGTCGAACGGCTCAACCGCGCCCTGGCCGACGCCGCCGGTCCTTTCCCGTCGGCCGACCTCGGCCTGACCGGCGAGGTCGACGGGTGGCTGGCCGCCATGCCGGCGGTGGACGCCGAAGATCGCCTGCGCCAGGCGCTCGACCGCGCCCGGTCCGACCCGGCCGCGGCCGAAGCCGGGCCGCACCGCTCGGATCTCGAGGTGATCTTCCGCCGGCCCGGCCACGCCAGCGACGGCCAGCCCGCCCAGCTGTGCTCGACCGGGGAGCAAAAAGCGCTGCTGGTGGCCATCGTGCTGGCTCAGGCGCGGCTGCAGGCGGCCGCGCGCGGCCATGCCCCGATCCTGCTGTTGGACGAGGTCGCCGCGCATCTCGACGTGGACCGGCGCGAGGCGCTGTTCGACGCCGTGCTGGCGTTGCGCGCGCAGGCCTGGATGACGGGCACCGACGCGGGCGTTTTCGCGGGTCTTTCGGGGGCCGTCCAGCGGCTGTGCGTCGCGGCCGGCACCGTGCACGTTTAGGCCCGAAAAACGGGCCTTTCCGGCGCGCCGCGTCGGGCGTTTCCGGCCCCCAAAAATCGGCAAAATTCAAGCCCTTTTTCGGGCGCAAAATCCTGTTTCTGGCGCCGTCGAAACCGTATACTGAAGGCCTTCAGATGAACCCCTCAGCCGCCACCCAAAAACAGCACGCCGAACCCGCGCCGGAGACCGACGGTCTCCCCGCCGAGCGCGCCTACGACGCGGAGTCCATCAAGGTCCTGAAAGGCCTGGATGCGGTGCGCAAGCGCCCGGGCATGTACATCGGCGACACCGATGACGGCTCGGGCCTGCACCACATGGTCTACGAGGTGGTGGACAACTCGATCGACGAGGCGCTGGCCGGCCACTGCGACCGCATCGACGTCATCCTCAACGGCGACGGCAGCGTCACCGTGCGCGACAACGGCCGCGGCATCCCGGTCGACATCCACAA
>JANRJB010000092.1:0-15320 GCA_033764265.1 Rhodospirillaceae bacterium
CCGTTCGGCGAACAGGAAGTGGGTGCGGTGCCCGAAGCTGCGCCGCACCACCGTCTGCCAGCCGGCGCGGTGAAAAAACGTGGCTTCGGCGCAGCGGTCCACGAACGCGTCCCAGCGCGCGTGCCCGGCGTCGTCGAGCGCCTTGATGACGAACTGCGATGTCATCCGTCAGCGTGGCCCGAGAGCGGCGGCGAACACGCGGTCCATCCGGCTCCACTTGAATTCGCGCAACAGACGCGCCAGGCGCGATTCCATGACGTCGAGATTGGTGTAGTGGCGCAGACGCGACCGCCACGACAGCCCCGACTCGCGCGGCTGGGCGTGGTCGACCTCCCACGGATGGAAATAGAAAATGGCCGATTGGCCGTCGCGGCGGTTGACCTGATCGATGGCCCAGCGCGACCAGGCGTAAGGCAACAGCCGGAAGAACCCGCCACCGCCGCACGGCAGGTTGCGCCCGCCCAGACGCACGGTGGTGATCGGAAACTCCACCAGCGGCGAGGCGGCATGGGGGCGGAAGGCGAAGCGCGGCGCCTGGGGCATGCCGTACAGGTCGTGGCGGATCGGGTTGACGCTGGAACTGTAGGTGTGGCCTTCCTCGGCCAACACGTCGAACGCCCACAGGTTGCGCGGTCCGATCGAGAAGGTCGCGGCGCGGTAACCGTTGACGGAGACCCCCGCGACATTTTCCAGCGTGGCCTTGGTGCGGCGCACGTCGGCGCGGAACGCGTCGGGCGACTGGGTGTGAGCGCGGATATGCTCGAACCCGTGGCTGCCCAGTTCATGGCCCTCGGCGACGATGCGGCGCACCAGGCCCGGATGGCGTTCGGCAACCCAGCCCAAGGTGAAAAACGTGCCGACCACGTCGGCCGCGGCGAACAGGTCGAGCACACGGTTGGTGGCGTATTCCACCCGCGAGGCGCGGACGTCCCAGCTGTCGCGCCCGACCACATCGGCCAGCGCCTGCACCTGGAAGTATTCCTCGACATCCACCGACATCGCGTTGACGGTGCGGGTGTCGGCCGGCGGCGCGAGCGCGATCGGGTGAAACGCCGAACTGTGGTTCACGCCGCCCCCGAGGCCGGGTGGGGCCGCCAGCTGTTGAACTCGGTCCGCAGATCCTCGGCCACTTCCGAAACCGTCTTGCCGTCGATGTCGTGGCGCTGTTCTAGGTAGGCGAACAACAGTACGCGGCTGAACAGCACGTTGATCAGGCGGGGCACGCCGCCGGTCTCCTTGAATACCGCTTGGAAGGTGTCCGCGGCGACGCGCGGGTCGTCGCGCCAGCCGGCATGGCGCAGGCGGTGGATCAGGTAGTCGCGGGTTTCGTCCACTGACAGCGGACCCAGATGGTAGGTGGCGATGACGCGCTGGCGCAATTGCGCGAGATCGTTGCTGGCCATGCGGTCCCGGAACTCGGGCTGGCCCAACAGAAGAAGCTGCAGCGACGGCGGCCGCGCCACCTGCAGGTTTGACAGCATCCGCAGCTCTTCCAGGGCCTGCAATGACAGGTTTTGCGCCTCGTCGACGATGACCACCGCGCGCACGCCGCGCGCCGACGCGTTTTTCAGGAACGTCTGCAGCCGGATCAGCAGCGTGGCTTTGTCCAGGCCTTCCTGATTGATGCCGAAACCCGCCGCCACCAGCCGAAGCGTATCGTCGGCGCCGAGCTGGGTGGTGACCACGGTGGAAGTGACGAACTTGGTCGGGTCGAGCGTGGCCAGGAAATGACCGACGAGGGTGGTCTTGCCCGCGCCGACTTCGCCGGTGATGACGACAAAGCCTTCGCCCTGGCTGAGGCCGAACGTCAGGTAGCCGACCGCGCGCTTGTGACCGTAGCTGGCGAAGAAATAGCGGTGATCGGGCGTCAGCTGAAACGGCGGCTCGGAAAACTTGAAGAACTTCTCGTACATGCGCGCGCCGCCCTAGAACCGGCGGCTGAGCGACAGCACGCCGACGTTCTCGCGCGAATTGATGATGTCCGAGGTCCGATCGGAGAAGATATACTGCAACGACAGGTAGACCGAGGGCCCAAGCTGGTAGTCGAGTTGCGCGGAGGCCGAGATGTCCTCGGTCGACACCGCCGGAAGCGGGCCGGGCAGCGGCGCGCCGGCGACCGGCGCGGTCTTGCCATAGTTGCCCTGCACCGACGCCGTCACGCGTGGCGCCAGCTGGCGGCCGAGGCTGAGGCCGACCGACCATTGATCGGTCTCGACCGTATTGGCGTTGCGGATCTCGTACGATCCGGTCAGCGCATAAGAGTTTCGGCCGATCTGCCCGCCGACCGAGGCCTGGGCGCGGTTGCTGCGGAAGGCCTGGTCCGATAGGTCGAAATTCGGGTCGGTGACGTTGGGATCAAGGCCGGTGATCGGGTCGATCAGGTTGCCGCCCTCGTCGCGGATCACGCCGCCGAGGTTGCCGCCGAAGCGCTGCTGCTGGGTCTCGATAGATTCGGTGTACGAGGCGCGGACCGCGAGCCACTCGCGCGGCGCGTATGAAACGCTGGCGTCAAACGTCGGCCCGCCGTACCGATAGCCGCCCTCGAGGCGGATTTCGGTGCGGTCGCTGGGCCGCCACTCGAAGCCGGCGCGGCCATAGGGTTCCTGCGTGGCCTCGTTCAGCGTGGCTTCCTCGATATCGTCGTAGCCGCCCGAGGCGAGCAGCAACGTGGCCGCGGAGACCCGATAGCTCAGCGTCGCCTGACCGTTGCGGCGCTTGGAATTGTCGCCGCCGATGGCGCCGACCGGCCGGTTCGAGAGCTTGGTGTCGCTCGCGCTGCCCGACAGCGTCCAGCCGAAACGGCCGAACGCGGGTCCTGCGGCGATCGAGATGTCGGCCGAGTGGGTATAGGAGTCCGAGGCCGGGGCGTCGGCGGCGGTATCGATCGGCGGGTCGAGGAAGTTCGATCCCTGGAACGAATAGCCGGCCTGGAATGACGCGAAATCGCCGGCGCGGGCACGAAATGTCGGGTCAACCGAATAGGTCAGCACCTGGGTCTGGTTCTGGCCGATGGATCGTTCGGTCGCCGGCTGCGCGCCGCCGACGGTGGTGGACTGCAGCTGTGTCGCCGCGTTGGCGGCGATGTTGAAATAGTCCTGAATAAGATCGAGATCGCCGTTCAGCAGGCCGCTGTAGCGTTCTGAGTTCAGGTTAGTCTTGTGGGCGTAATAGTCGAAGCCCAGGTCGACCGCGAGGTTGATGCGACCGCGATTGCCGTTGCCACGCAGCGCCGCGCGGGCGACCGCGGTGCCGATCACGTCGGTTTCCTTCGCGGTCTCGCTGACCAGCACGTTGTCGGTGACGGTGGTGTCGATCGACCCGCCGGCGCGGAACAGCCAGGGCGGCTCCGGCGCCGTGGCCTGGCCGCGCGTTTGGCCGACGGCGGTGGCGCCGAACCCGGCCACGGCCAGCGCAGCGGCTGCCGTCGCGCACAGTCCGCGGTACACCGCATCCCCGACAGGCGCGCTGCCGGCGGCGAACCGCATCGATGGTGTGCGCGCGTCGCCCATGGCCATCCTAGTATTGGCCGTAGTAGCCGAACCGGTCGCGCCCGCCAGCCATGGTCGCGCGGTTCAGGATGAAGTGCACGTTCGGGCAGGCATTGACCATCGGCAGCGCTTCATTGATCGCGGCCTTGGTCGTTTCACCGGCCGAGACCACCATGATGACATGACCGACATGCAGCGCCAGCACGCCCGGCTCCGACGATGCCAGAATCGGCGGCGTATCGAAAATGATGAAGCGGTCCTGGTAGCGCGAGGCGATTTCGTCGACCAGCTTGGTCATGCTCTGGCTGGCGAACAGTTCGGTCGCCGCCTCGACCGGCTGGCCCGAGGGGATCACCGCCAGGTTGGGAATGTTGGTGCGCAGCATGACGTCGGCGACCGCGAGCTTGGGGTCGAGCAGCACGTCCATAATGCCCTTGCGATCGGCGATCCCGAGCTTGCGGCTCAGGTCCATGCGCCGGATGTCGCAGTCGATCAGCAGGACATACAAGTCGCGCTCGGACGCCACGCTCATCGCCAAATTGATGGACGTGAAGGTCTTGCCGTCGCCTGGCTTGCAGCTCGTCACCATCACGACGTGGCTGAACTGGGAGTTGGTGGCAGTGCGGTCGAATGCCGAACGCAATAGCGGGCGCTTGATGATGCGGTATTCCTCGGCGATCAGCGAACGCTGGTTCTGGGGTGTGAGAAAGCCTTCCTTCTGCAACCTGACCAGATCGATCTCGATGGTCGGCTGCAAGGCGCGGCGGGCCAGCACCCGTTCGGCGTCGGATGTCGACATGGGCGGCGACATGGGCGGCGACATGGTCGGCGACGCCGCCGCTGGCGGCGGCGCGGGCCTGGCGGCGACAGCGTCGGCCACGACGGGGCGGCGCGGTTCGGCCGGCGGCGGTTCGGCCGCGCGGGTGGGGTTGGAAATCTGTTCGGAAAGGCGTCCGATCAAATCAATGGGGGGTCGCTTTTCGGACATGTGCAGATCGGCGCCAAGAACCTATGTGAAATCTCAAAGCAGGACGGTCGACAGCTGATCAGGCAGATTGGATAAGTTCGGGGTCCAGTACATGAACAGACCGAACAGCACGATCAGCCCGGCGGTGGCCACGCCGAACCGGCCGTGCATGGCCAGCAACGACTTCTTGGCGGTCTCGATCATCACGGCCGGGGACACACTGCCGAGGAAGCTGTAGTCGGCGAAATCGGCCAGATCTTCGGGTCGGCTGATGTTGCCGTCGATCTGCGACAAGAGCACGATGAACCCCGCCCCGGCTACCAAGCCGAACACCAGCACGATGGTATTGAATAACCGGCGCTGCGGCCCCGACGGATTCAACGGCACTTCGGGCGCTGCAATGATGCGGAACTGCACCGGCTCGGTGCTGGAGTCTGCGGCCTGGGCGATGCGCGCGGATTCACGGCGCATCAGCAAGTTCTCGTAGTTGCTCTTCATCACCTGGTAGTCGCGATTGAGACTGGTGAACTCGGCCTCAACGCGCGGGGCCTCCGCCGCCTTGCGTTCGAGGTCCAGCATTACCTTCTTGGTGTTCTCGACCCGGCGCTGCAGGCTGGCCACCAGGCTCTCGGCGTCGGCCAGCTTCATGCCCATCTGCGCGTGCAACGGGTTGGGCACCTGGGAGCGCGGGGCCGCGGCGGTGTCTGGCGCGCCCGGTTCCGGCACGGCCGTCTGCTCGTTGATCAGCTCTTGCATCGCGGCCTGGACGCGCAGCACGTCGGGGTGCTTTTCGGTGTACATCAGGCGCAGGTCGTCCAGGCGGGCCTGCATCGCCGCGATACGCTGCTGCAGGGATTGCGGGGCGCCGCCGACGACCACCTGCGGCGCGGAGTTGATATCGAGGAACTGCGGCGTGCCTTCGAGCTGCTTGCGGGTGTTGTCGCGCATGACCATCGCGTCCTGCAGGTCGTTCTCGGCGCGCTCGACGTCTTCCTTGGCGATCTGCAGGCGGGCGGCGAAATTCTCGGACTTGGACGAGAAAAAATCGATGTACTTGACCTTGAAATCGGCCAGGCGCGCCTCGGCCTCGGTCAGCTGCTTTTCGTAATCGTCGATCTGTTCCTCGATGAACGAACGCGCGGTTTGGATGTCCTCGCGTTTATTGCCGACGCTGTTTTCGACGAAGATGGTCAAGAGCGCCTGGACGACGTCGCGCGCCACGCGCGGCGAATTGTCGATGTATTCGAGCTGGAACAGGTTGGTGCCCTGCGCGCGCAGGGCGATACGGCTCTCCAGCTGGTCGATCAGCTTTTCCAGGCCCTCGTCGGAATTGGTGGACTTATCAAGGTCGGTCATTTGCGCGACGCGCTGCAGGTTCGGCCGGCTGGTCAGGGTGCGCTGCATCACGAGCACCTCTTGATCGCGCGAATTGTCATCGGCGTTGACCGAGATGCCCTTCAGCAGCGGGTTCAGGAGGGACATGGTGTCGACGTAGAATCGGGCTTCCGACGAGTAGCGGTCTGGCAGTGCGGCGACGCCGACCCAGCCCAGGCAGCAGACCAGCCACGCTGTGCCCAGCGCCAGCCAGCGCCGGCGCCAGATGAGCTGCAGGTAGTAGACGGTCAGACCCTTGACGTTTTCCATGGCACGCTACCCTAGGCTCGGGTCCGCCGCGTCGCCGTCGACCGAGACGGCGGTGTTCGCGGCTCAGGTCCGACCGACGAATCGGCCCTGACGGCCCGATCAGAACCAGCTTTGCGGGATGATGACGATGTCGCCCGGCAATACGTAGGCATTGGCCGACACGTCGCCGTCATTGAGCAGGTCATCGAGACGAACCCGGTAACTGGACATCTCGCCGCTGGAGGAGCGGCGCACGATCACCGAATCGTTACCGGCGGCGAATTCGGTCAAACCGCCGACCTGGATCATCAGGTCGAGCACAGTCATGTTGCGGCGGAACGGCACGGCCTGCGGCTGGGTGGCCTCGCCCACCACCCGGATCTGCCGATCGAACGGTCCGACGAAATTGCTGACGATGACCGTGACGCGAGGCTCCTGCACCACTTCGCCCAGCACTTTCTCGATGTCTTTGGCCAACTCGGTCGGCGTGCGGCCCGAGGCCTGCAGATCGTCGATCAAGGGCACCGAAATCTTGCCGTCGGGCCTGACGATGACGTTGGTGGACAGATCAGGTTGCCGCCACACGAAAATCTGCAGCTGATCGGTCGGACCGACGATGTAGGAGCTGTCCTCCTCCATCGAGGGCGGGGCCGAACTCGGCGCATCCGGCAGACCGGAACACCCGGCCACGGCCAGCGCCATGCCGCCGATCGCAAGGCCGCTCAACAGTTTGTCTAGAATGCCCATTGGACTACAACCGGCGCGCCGGTCCCCTGCCTCGACACTATTCATTTCTATTGCTAATCAATGCGATAAGCAACCTCCAAGGCATCGATTCCCGGGTGTTTGCGGCCGCTTTGGCTGCACCTGGAGCGAACCGGGTACAGTTTGGGATCGGTTCCGGCGAGGGATGCGCCGACCTGAATGGGGCCGCCGCCTGACCTTCGCCGTTCGCATTGTGCCCCTGCCGCCCACCGACCGCCTGGAACCGGCGTGGCGGAACCTGGAGGCGCGCGCGGAGCCCTCGTTTTTCACCTCCTGGTTTTGGATCGGCAGCTGGCTCGATCGAATCGTCGCTCCGCAGCTGCCAGGGCTCCGGGCCGGCCTGCTCGAAGTCGTCGAGGGCGCGGCCATCCGGGCCATGGCCGTCGTCTGCCGGCGCCGGCGCGGTTGGCCGTGGCTCGGGGCAACGGTCGCATTGAACCAGACCGGCGATCCCGGCGACGACGCCATATGGATCGAATACAACGGCCTGCTGGCCGAGCGCGGGCACGAAGCGGCGGCATGGGATGCACTGGCCCGGGCGCTGAGCGGCTCCGGTGTATTCGCCGCAGGCCCGTGGCGCGCGGCCGAGCTCCGCTTGGCCGGCGTGAGCCCGGCCGTCGCCGCCGCCCTGAACGCGGCGGGCGTGCACACGCGCGCGACCTCGCGCGAGACCTGTCCGTGGATCGCCTTTGGCCCGGCGAACCGCGACCTGCACGGCTACCTCGCCACATTGAGCGCCAATTCGCGCCGCCAGATCAGGCGCGCGCTGGAACTGTTGTCGGCTTCCGGCCCGCCGCGACTGGAACGGGCCACGCCCGGGGAGGCAAGCGCCGCGTTCGACGAACTCAAGGACCTCCATATCGCCATGTGGCGGGCGCGGGCCGGACACGATGGCGCTTTCGGACATCGGCGGTTCGAGGATTTCAGCCGCACGCTGATCGCACGCGGCGTGCCGGCGGGTGCGGTCGAACTGGTGCGGGTGCGCACGCCGGACCAGACCGTCGGCGTGCTGCTGAACTTCGTGCACCGCGGCCATGTCTATAACTACCAGACTGGCTTCCGGCGCTACGACGACAACCGCATCAAACCCGGGCTGGCCAGCCATGCCTTGTGCATCGCCGACCACGGCGCCCGTGGTGCGGCGGGGTACCACTTCATGGGCGGTGGTGGGCGCTACAAAGACTCGCTGGGTACGTCGGTCGAACCATTGATTTGGGCCCGCGCCGTGCGGCATGGCCTTCTCAGCCGACTCGAAACCTTGGCGATGACGATTCGGGAGATGTCTTCGCGCCGTTGAGCGACCGACGTTGAACCGGGGTCATCCGCGTTTGTCCCACTCTACAATGGCAGCTTCGATCCGCGCGCGCACGGCGCCATTGTCCGACATGAAGATGAAGTTGTTGACATAGTGTTTCTGTCGCGCCGCGGTGATTGAACTTTTGTGATCGGCGTGATCGTCGTCAATTCGCTGATCCCGCGCAGCATCGAACGTCGCGATCGAGCGCAACGCGCCGCCACTGACAAAGTAGCCGTTATATCCGAACTGTCCGAGCAGTCGAAATACGTTCTCCGGCGCCTGCGCATGATGCCGTTTCTCGCTTTCGATCAGGATCACCGGGCGCTGTTCACTCAGAATTCGTTGGCACCCTTCAAGCACCGCGAGTTCATGGCCCTCAACGTCGATCTTTAGGAATCCGATCGCATCGTCGATCAGCTGGTCCAACGGGGCGACGCGGCACTTCACTTCGTTGAGGCCGTGTGCACCAGCCAGCGCGTTTCTCGGTTCAATAGTCGCCGTCCCGTGAAATTCGACGCCGTGGTCCAAGGGAATCCGTAGAATGGCGTCTCCGACGCAGTTCGAAGCCGCAACGTCATGGACAATGACGTTACGGGGCAATTTCGCCTTCAGGTCCGAAGCCAATCGCGGGTTGGGTTCAATACAATGCACCGCCCGCGCCCAACGCGCCATTTCGGCGGCGTAAAAGCCCTCGTTGCTGCCGACATCGATGCACGCTTTGCCAACATCCACCAACGCGTGCAGAATGTAGAACTCGGGTTCCAGGTTGCGCCATCGATGCAAGCGTTGCAGCTGAATGCGATGCCGGGCTCGCGGTGGCGCGAGCTTTGTCAAATAATCCAAGAATCCAGAAATAAGCATCATGGCGAGCCGCCTGGAGTTATTGCAGTTTGCGGCATCATGACCGCCGGCGCGGCCGTTGTCACAGGTCAATCGGCGAAGAGAAGTCTAATTCCCACCGATTGAACTTGACGCCTCGCACCAAACCGCCACGCATCCTGATGATTGTGCAATGGGTGGTGGCAGCGGCGACGACCCCGCGACCCGTAGCCGCGTAAGTGGCGCGCTTCAAGCGCGCAACGGAGAAGACCTTCAGGCAGGTTGATCAAAGATTCGGACGCTCTTCAGATCTTGTTCGCGTTGCGTTCGCCGTGATCGACCACAGCCATGCGCCGTAGCCGACGCCAACTCCGAGAGCGCGCTCAACCTTCGGTTTCTCAATAACCCGGCGTCGGAAAATCGGCATATTGCGCACGGGGTTGAGGAAGGCGTCGCCATACGGGAACAAGCGGCGCAGCTGACTTTTTTGGGGCTGGCCTCGAAAGCTGAAGAAGGATATGTCGGCGAGCCCCTTTTGCCGTGGCAGCCTTCGCACAAAGGCGTACTAGTCTATTGCTTTGTCTACGAAAATAGGATTTGCCTTGGCCTTCGGCGGCGCCGTTCGTCGGTTTGGATTTGCGACATGAGAGTGTTGACTGTCTTTGGGACGCGACCGGAAGCGATCAAACTTGCCCCGGTGGTCCGTGCGTTCTTGCAGTCGGATGCAACGACTCACGCGACTTGCGTCACCGGTCAGCATCGGCAAATGCTCGACCAGGTGTTGCAGGTCTTCGACATTGTCCCCGATTTCGATCTTAACATCATGAAGCCGGGCCAGGGTTTGGACTACGTCACCAGCGCGGTGTTGAGCGGGGTCGGCGAGGTGGTCGAGACCTTCAAGCCCAATTGGATCGTGGTCCAGGGCGATACCACGACGGCGTTCGCCGCGGCGTTGGCCGCTTTTTACCGGCGCGCCAAAGTTGCCCACGTCGAGGCTGGATTGCGCACGGGCAACATTTATTCGCCGTGGCCCGAAGAAATGAATCGCCGCCTGGTCAGCGCGTTGGCGACAATTCACTTCCCGCCAACCCCACTCGCGGCCCAAAATCTGGCGCGCGAGGGCGTGTCGGCAGAACGCGTGCTGATCACCGGCAACACCGTGATCGACGCCCTGCAGTGGGTCGCTGGCCGCCTGCGCGCCGATCCCGCGATGGCCGCTGCGTTCGACAGGCAGTTCTCCTTTCTCGATTCCCACAAACGGCTCATTCTGGTCACGGGTCATCGCCGGGAGAACTTCGACGGCGGGCTGGCCCGGGTGTGCGCGGCGCTGGCGCAGCTTGCGCGCCGCGACGACGTGCAGATCGTCTATCCGGTTCATTTGAATCCGCAGGTCCAGGCAACGGCGCGCGCGGCGCTGGCGAACGCGCCGTCTGTGTTTCTGATTGACCCGCTTGACTATCTGCCATTCGTCTATCTTATGCAGCGCGCTTACCTGATCGTCACCGACTCAGGCGGGATTCAAGAAGAAGCGCCGGGCCTCGGCGTGCCGGTGTTGGTCACGCGGGACACGACTGAGCGCCCTGAGGCGATTTCCGCCGGCACTGCGCGCTTGGTCGGCACTGATAGCGCAGTCCTGATCACAGCGGTGAACGAACTGCTGGACGACGCGGCCGCGCACCAGAAGATGGCGCGCGCGACGAACCCTTTCGGCGACGGCGTGGCCGCCAAACGCATCGTGGAGCGACTGAAGAATGAACCGGTTCAATAGAGTCTCAGTCATCGGCCTGGGTTACATTGGGCTGCCGACTGCCGCCGTATTCGCAGACAATGGAGTCGACGTGATCGGTGTCGATGTCAGGGAGTCAGCGATCGAGAGCATCAATCGCGGTCAGCCCCACATTGTCGAGCCCGAGCTTGACGTTCTGCTGCGCAAGGTCGTTCAGGCCGGCAAGCTGCGCGCAACATTGACGCCCGAGAAGGCCGACGCGTTCATCATCGCCGTCCCGACGCCGTTCCGGGGCGATCACGAGCCCGATGTCAGCTACATAGAGGACGCGGCCAAGTCGATCGCGCCGGTCCTGGAGAGAGGCAATCTCATCGTTCTCGAATCGACGTCGCCGGTCGGCGCAACCGATCAGTTGTCGCACTGGCTGGCCGCGCATCGGCCCGACCTGACGTTCCCGCACCAGACCGGGGAGCTGTCGGATATCCGCATCGCGCACTGTCCGGAGCGGGTTCTGCCCGGCCAAATCCTGCGCGAGGTCGTCGAGAATAATCGGGTGATCGGCGGCCTGACGCGCAAGTGCGCCCAAGCCGCGATGGCGCTGTACCGCATTTTCGTCAAGGGCAGCTGCCATCTGACCAACGCCCAGACGGCGGAGATGTCGAAGCTGTGCGAAAACGCCTATCGCGACGTGAACATCGCCTTCGCCAACGAATTGAGCGTCATCTGCGATCGCCTGAAAATCAACGTCTGGGAGTTAATCAAGCTCGCCAACCTTCACCCGCGCGTGAACATTCTCAATCCCGGTCCCGGCGTCGGCGGACACTGCATCGCCGTAGATCCTTGGTTCATCGTCGCGGCAGACCGGAAGAATTCGCGGCTGATTCGGGTCGCACGCGAAGTCAACAATGACAAGCCGGGCTTCATCGTCGCGAAGGTCGAGGAAAAGGCAGCCCGGCTCAAGAAGCCGGTGATCGCCTGCCTCGGCCTGAGCTACAAGGCCAACGTCGACGATCTACGCGAAAGCCCGGCCGTCGACATCGTGACCCACCTCGCCAAGGCCAAAGTCGGCGAGTTGCTAGTCGTCGAGCCGCACATCAATGCGTTGCCCAAGGGTTTGGCCGAACTTGGGCTGCAGCTTTGGGACTTCGATCGCGCCGTCGAGGCGGCGAATATTCTTCTGCTGCTGGTCGACCACATGAGCTTCCTCAACGTCGACCGTGACCTGATCAAGGACAAGATTGTCGTGGACACGCGCGGCATCTGGTGAGCCGCAGCACCTGGGCCGCACGCTGATGCGCATCCTGCACGTCTTCGACCATTCGTTACCCCTGCACTCGGGATATACGTTCCGCAGCCGCGCGATCCTGCGGGAGCAGCGGCGGCGCGGCTGGGAGACGTTTCAGGTGACGTCGCCGCGGCATATCGCGCCGGGTCCTGACCCCGAGCAGGTCGACGACGGCCTTTGGTTCTCGCGCACTAGGTCCCCAAACCCGCTGTGGACACGCCTGCCCGCCGGGCGCGAGATCGCCGAAATCGTCGCCACGTCCAGACGCGTCGTGCGCTTGATCGACGACGTTCGGCCCGACATCGTTCATGCCCACTCGCCCGTGTTGAACGCCATGGCGGCATTGATCGCCAGCCGGCGGCGCGGCATCCCCGTCGTCTACGAGATACGCGGCTTGTGGGAAGACGCCGCGGTCGACAACGGATCGACGCGTTATAATAGCCCACGATATCGTCTCAGCCGGGCGCTCGAGACGTTCGCGGCACGAAACGTCGATGCGGTCGGCGTGATCTGCCGCGGCCTGCAAACGGAGCTGCAGTCGCGCGGCGTGTCTCCCGACAGAATGTTTGTCGTGCCAAATGCCGTTGATCTCGATCAATTCGGCGTTGAACAACCACGGGATGCGGCCCTCGCGCGCCAGCTGGGTCTCGAAGGCGCCGACGTGGTCGGGTTTCTCGGATCGTTCTACGACTATGAGGGCCTCGACGTGCTGGTCGAGGCGGCGGCGAAACTGATCCCAAATCGCCCGACGCTGAAACTGCTGCTAGTGGGCGGCGGGCCTGTCGAGCAACAGCTCCGCGCCCAGATCGCCAGATTAGGTCTGTCGCAATCTGTGATCATGCCGGGGCGCGTGAAACAGCAGGAGGTCGGTCGCTATTACTCGTTGGTCGACATCATGGCGTTTCCGCGCCATAAATCCCGCCTGACCGATCTTGTAACGCCGCTCAAGCCGCTCGAGGCGATGGCGTCGCGCAAGCTAGTGATCGCTTCCGACGTCGGCGGCCATCGCGAAATGGTCGATCCCGGCAGGACCGGCGAGCTGTTTCCGAGCGGCGACCCTTCGGCGCTGGCCGAACTCCTCGATTCGATGTTCAAGAAACGCGAGGCGTGGCCGGCGTACCTGACCTCGGCGCTTGATTATGTGCGGCGCGAGCGCACGTGGGAGCGTTCGATCGCCAATTACGATCCCGTGTACACCTCACTGGCGAGGCGCAAACCGATCAGCGATGCTGGCGGCGGACGTCCGTGAGTGCCGAGCGCGGCGCATCGCGGCCATATGCGAAGAGATTTACTGACGCATGGCCGGTTTGGCCTGAAGCGCGTCAACGCAACCGCTTGACCACGGCCTCGGCCGCGTCTTCCGCCGACATCTTGGTCGTGTCGATGCGCAGTTCGGGCGTTTCGGGCGCCTCGTACGGGCTGTCGATGCCGGTAAAGTTTTTGAGCTGGCCGGCGCGGGCCTTCTTGTAAAGGCCCTTGGCGTCGCGGCGTTCGGCCTCGACCAGCGGCGTGTCGACGAACACCTCGACGAACTCGCCTCGCGGCATCATCGCGCGCACCATGTCGCGTTCGGCGCGGAAGGGCGAGATGAACGAACACAGCACGATCAGCCCGGCGTCGGCCATCAACTTGGCCACCTCGCCGATGCGGCGGATGTTCTCGACCCGGTCGGCGTCGGTGAAACCCAGGTCCTTGTTGAGGCCGTGGCGAACGTTGTCGCCGTCGAGCAGATAGGTGTGCTTGCCCAGCGCGTGCAGCTTTTTCTCGACCAGGTTGGCGATGGTCGACTTGCCCGCGCCCGATAGGCCGGTGAACCAGACCACCGCCGGCTGTTGCGCCTTGGCCGCGGCGCGCGCGGCGCGATTCACGTCGAGCGACTGCCAATGGATGTTATGGGCGCGGCGCAGCGCGAAGTGGATCATGCCCGCCGCCACGGTGGCGTTGGAGACCCGGTCGATCAGGATGAAGCCGCCGGTGTCGCGGCTGTCGGCGTAGGGATCGAACGCGACGGGGCGGTCGAGCGCGATGTTGCACACGCCGATCGCATTCAGTTCCAGCGTGCGCGCGGCCAGGTGGTCCAGCGTGTTGACGTTGACCTGGTACTTCGGCACCGCCGGCACCGCGCCGACCGTGGCCGCGCCGATCTTCATCAGGTACGAGCGGCCGGGCAGCATCGGCGCGTCCGACATCCAGACGATGGTGGTCTCGAACTGATCGGCCACTTCGGCCGGCGCGGCCGCGGCCACGATCACGTCGCCGCGCGAACAGTCGACCTCGCGGTCGAGCACCAGGGTCACCGACTGGCCGGCGCCGGCGCGCGCTAGCTCGGCGCCCTGGCCAAGCGCTGGCCCGAGGATGCGGGCGACCTGGGCCGCGAGCCCCGACGGCAACACGCGCACGGCATCGCCCGGGCGCACGTCGCCGCCCGCGATCAGCCCGCTGAATCCCCGAAACGACGCGTTGGGCCGATTGACCCACTGCACCGGCAAGCGGAACGGCGCGCGAGTCGCGGCCGCGTCGTCCACCACGACAGCTTCCAGATGCTCCATCAAGGTCGGGCCGCGGTACCACGGCATGGCGACCGAGCGGATCGTGACGTTGTCGCCCTTCAAGGCCGACAGCGGAATCGCGGTGATGTCGGTCAGGCCGACCCGCGCGGCGAACATGCGGTAGTCATTCACGATCGCGTCAAAACGGCCCTGGGCGTGGTCGATCAGGTCCATCTTGTTGACCGCCAGCACGATCTTGCGGATGCCCAGCAGCGAGACCAGGTAGCTGTGCCGGCGCGTCTGGACCAGTTCGCCCTTGCGCGCGTCGATCAGGATGACCGCCAGATCGGCGGTGGACGCGCCGGTCACCATGTTGCGGGTGTACTGCTCGTGCCCGGGGGTGTCGGCGACGATGAACTTGCGCCGATCGGTGGAGAAGAACCGGGAGGCCACGTCGATGGTGATGCCCTGCTCGCGTTCCGCCGCCAGACCGTCGACCAGAAGGGCCAGGTCGATCTCCTGGCCCTGGGTGCCGAAGCGCCGGGAATCGGCGGCAAGCGCACCCAACTGGTCCTCGTAGATCATCTTCGAATCGAACAGCAGGCGGCCGATCAGCGTCGACTTGCCGTCGTCGACCGAGCCGCAGGTGATGAACCGCAGCAGGGATTTGTGGCGATGACGGTGCAGGTAGGCGCCGATGTCGGCGGCGATCAGGTCTGAAACGTGGCTCATTTCAGAAATAGCCTTCCTGCTTCTTCTTCTCCATCGACGCCGCCTGGTCGTGGTCGATGACGCGGCCCTGGCGTTCCGACGTGGTGGTGAGCAGCATTTCGCGGATGATGTCGGGCAATGTGGCGGCGG
>JANRJB010000144.1:0-25322 GCA_033764265.1 Rhodospirillaceae bacterium
CCACGCGCACCCAGGGCTCGTTCGAGATCGCCGGACGCAGGCTGGGGGCGGACGTGGTGACCATGCCGATCGCGACATCTTCGGTGAAGAAGGGCGAGACGCTGGTGGACACGGCGATCACGCTGAACGCGATGCGGCCCGACCTGCTGGTGATCCGGCATGCGTCGTCCGGCGCGGTGAAGCTGCTTTCCAGGAAAGTGGACTGCGCGGTGGTGAACGCCGGCGATGGCACGCACGAGCATCCCACGCAGGCGCTGCTGGATGCGCTGACCATCCGGCGGCGACTGGGCGATATCGGCAGCCTGCGCATCGCGATCTGCGGCGATATCCTGCATTCGCGCGTGGCGCGTTCCAACGTGGCGCTGCTGAGCCTGATGGGGGCCGAGGTGCGGCTGATTGCGCCACGGACGCTCACCCCGGCCGGCGCGGAGGGCTGGGGCGCCACTGTGTTCACCGACATGCGCAAGGGGCTGGAGGGCTGCGACGTGGTGATGGCGCTGCGCCTGCAGCAGGAACGCATGGACGGCGCTTACCTGCCTTCGGCGCGCGAGTATTTTCACTTTTACGGGCTGGATGAGGAAAAGCTGGCCTGCGCCAAGCCCAACGCCTTCGTGATGCATCCGGGACCGATGAATCGCGGCGTCGAGATCGCGAGCGGCGTCGCTGACAAGCCCGCGCGCTCGCTGATCACCGAACAGGTGGAGATGGGCGTGGCCATTCGCATGGCCGTGCTGGAGACGCTGGCGAGGAACGCTCCGGATCAGGGGGCGAAAAACGCATGAGCGGGGCCCTGCTGATCGAGAATGCGCGGCTGGTTGACCCCGCTTCGGGACGCGACGAGATCGGCGCGCTGCTGGTCGAGGACGGAAAGATCGCGGCGCTCGGCAAGGCTTCGGCGAAAAGCGCGGAGCGGATCGATGCGAAGGGGGCTGTCCTGGCGCCCGGGCTGATCGACCTGCGCGTGAAGACGGGCGAGCCGGGCGCGGAGAACAAGGAGACGCTGGAGACGGCGAGCCTCGCGGCGGCGGCGGGCGGCGTGACCACGTTCGTGGTGATGCCCGACACGGATCCAGTGATCGACAGCGTGGCGCTGGTGGATTTCATCCGGCGGCGCGGGCGCGACCGCGCAGCAGTGAAGGTGCTGCCTTCGGGCGGGCTGACGATCGGCCTCGCCGGGGAACGCATGGCGGAGCTGGGCCTGCAGACCGAGGCCGGCGCGGTGATGCTGACCAATGGCGACAAGCCGGTGAGCGATGCGGGCCTGATGCGCAGGTCAATGAGTTATGCCAACGGTTTCGGCGCGCTGATCGCGTCGCGGCCCGACACGCCGGCGCTGAGCCGGGACACCGTCATGACGGCAGGCGCGTTCGCGGCCCGGCTGGGCCTGCGCGGCGCACCGCCGGAAGCGGAGTGGATCGCGCTGGGGCGCGATCTCATGCTGGGCGGGATGACCGGCGCGCGCGTGCGGGTGGTCTGCATCTCGACGGCGCGATCGCTGGCGGCGGTGGAACGCGCGAAGGCCGCAGGCGTGAAGGCCGCGTGTTCCGTCGCCGCCTATTCGCTGTTCTTCAACGAGATCGATGTCGGGGACTATCTGACCTACTGCAAGGTGCAGCCGCCTTTCCGGACGGAAGACGACCGCATGGCGCTGATCGACGGGCTGAAGCGCGGCGCCATTGATGCGGTGGTGTCGGCGCACGATCCGCAGCCGCCCGAGGACAAGCGCCTGCCGATCGCCGAGGCGGCGTTTGGCGCGGTCGGACTTGAAACGCTGTTGCCGGCGCTGCTGAGCCTGGTGGTGCGCGAGGATCTGGACATGGTCGATGCGCTACGGCCGGTGACGTGCGGGCCGGCGGACCTGCTTGGCCTGCCCCAGGGGCGGCTTGACGTGGGCGCGCCGGCGGACCTGGTGCTGTTCGATCCCGAGGCGCCGTGGCTGTGCACCCGCGAGGACCTGCTGTCGCGCTCCAAGAACTCGCCGTTCGACGGCCGCAAGCTGGAAGGGCGCGTGTTGCGCACGTTTGTCGATGGCCGCACAGTCTTCCGGCGGACCTAGTTCGCGCAGGGAAGTGGGCCATGACCGCAACGACACTGATGATGTTCGGCGGCCTTGCGCTTGTCGGTTACCTGCTGGGTTCGATTCCGTTCGGGCTTGTGATCACGAAGCTGGCTGGCCTGGGCGACATTCGCGCCATCGGATCGGGCAATATCGGCGCGACGAACGTGCTGCGCACCGGGCGCAAGGACCTGGCGCTGGCGACACTCTTGCTCGACGGCGGCAAAGGCGCCATCGCCGTCGTGGCCGCGCGCGCCATCGGCGACGGTGCGCCGGGCATGGCGCTGGCCCTGGTCGCCGGGCTGTTCGCGGTGGTCGGGCACAACTTTCCGGTCTGGCTGCAATTCAAGGGCGGCAAGGGCGTGGCCACGACCATCGGCACCATGTTCGCCGCCAATCCGATCGTGGGCGCGGCCGCTTGCGCCACCTGGCTGGCGGTCGCGGCGCTGTTTCGCATTTCGTCGTTGTCCGCGCTGGTCGCGTTGGCCGCGACGCCGCTGGTGGCCTGGGCGACCGGAGACACGGCCTCGATCCCGGTGTTTGCCGGGCTGGCGGCGCTGGGCTGGGCGCGCCACCATGCCAACATCCGCCGGCTGCTCGCGGGTCAGGAGCCGAAGATCGGCGCGGGCAAGGCCAAGCCAGAAACTTCAGCATGAACGCGGCCGCTACCGACGAAGAAGTCATCGATCATGTTCGGCTGATCCAGACCGAAGGCGTCGGGCCGGCGACGTTCAAGGCATTGGTGGCGCGCTTCGGTTCGGCGGGTGCGGCGATCGAACGCCTGCCCGACCTGGCCCACCGCGCCGGACGCGGGCGGCGTCTGGCCCCGGCTCCGCGCGAGGCCGCGACCGAACTGCTTGCGACCGCGCGGAAAAAAGGCTTCGTCGCGCTGGCCATGGCCGACGGCCGATATCCGGCCCTGCTCGCCCAGATTGACGACGCGCCGCCGGTGTTGTGGGTCAAAGGCGATGCCGCGCTGCTTGGCGCGCCGTGCATCGGCATGGTCGGCGCCCGCAACGCCAGCCTGAATGGCCGCCGCTTCGCCGCCAAACTGGCCGCCGATCTGGCGCGGTCCGGGCTGGTGGTGGTTTCGGGCCTGGCCCGGGGTATCGATGGGGCGGCCCATGATGGCGCATTGTCGGCCGGACGTACCGTCGCCGTCCTGGCCGGCGGACCCGATGTGATTTACCCGCCGGAACATGCCGAATTGTGGCGCCGCATCGCCGACACGGGCGCAATCGTTTCGGAGATGCCGCTTGGCACCGAGCCTTTGGCAGCCCACTTCCCACGCCGCAACCGGATCATTTCCGGTTTGTCCCGCGGCGTGGTGGTGGTCGAGGCCACGCCCAAATCGGGTTCGCTGATCACCGCCCGTTATGCCCTCGACCAAGACCGCGAGGTGCTTGCCGTGCCCGGCTCGCCGCTTGATCCCCGGGCCCATGGACCCAACGGCCTGATTCGGGATGGGGCCACTCTTGTCCAAAGCGCGGACGATGTGGTTGACGCTCTGGCCGGCCCGCCCCGATTGCGCGAAGGCGCCGCAGCGAGCCTTCCTCAAGCCGGCCAAGCGACTGAAAAATATGACGAAAGCGATATTTCAGCGGTCCAGACTGAAGTTGAGGCATTGCTTGGCCCAACCCCGGTTGGTGTTGACGAACTGGTGCGCCAGTGCCAAGTGTCCGCCCCCGTCATGGCCCAGGCCTTGATGGAGTTGGAACTGGCCGGCCGGATCGAGCGTTTGCCGGGCAATCGTGTGGCAGCCGTCGGAAGGGTTTGAGTTTGTTAACGATTCTCCTCTAGTCCGACACCGATGAAGCAACTTGGGCCGCTTGCGGGTGGCATCGCGGGACCCAAGCCTCAGATTCGAAGCGCAACAAAGTGAAGAGAGCAGGACGCGCCTGGATGCAGGTCGTCATCGTTGAATCGCCAGCCAAGGCCAAGACCATCAACAAGTACCTGGGTGACGGGTACAAGGTGCTGGCGTCCTACGGCCATGTTCGCGACCTGCCGCCCAAGGACGGCTCGGTCCGTCCCGACAAAGACTTCGAGATGGACTGGGAGGTCGCGGACTCCTCGGTCAAGCATCTCAAGCAGATCGCCGAAGCCGTCGCCGACGCCGATGGCGTGATCCTGGCCACCGACCCCGACCGCGAGGGCGAAGCGATTTCCTGGCACGTGTTGCAGGAGCTGAAGCGCCGCAAGGTGCTGCACGGCGCAAAGGTTCAGCGCGTCACGTTCAATGCCATCACCAAGGCCTCGATCCTCGAGGCCATGAAACACCCGCGCGAGCTGGACCAGCCGCTGATCGACGCCTACCTGGCGCGGCGCGCGCTTGATTACCTGGTCGGATTCACGCTGTCGCCGGTGCTGTGGCGCAAGCTGCCCGGCAGCCGCTCGGCGGGGCGTGTGCAGTCGGTCGCGCTGCGCATGATCTGCGACCGCGAACTCGAGATCGAGAAATTCAAGCCGCAGGAATACTGGTCGGTCGAGGCTGAACTTCAGACCGCTGCCAAGGAAAAGTTCGCGGCGCGGCTGACCCATATCGACGGCAAGAAACTGGACAAGTTCGACCTGTCCAACGCTGAACTGGCCCAACGCGCCGCCGCGGCGGTGCGCTCCGGCGCTTTCACCGTCGCCGACGTCGAGAAGAAAACCAAACAGCGCCGCCCCTACGCGCCCTTTACCACCTCGACCCTGCAGATGGATGCCTCGCGGCGCCTGTACTTCAGCGCCCGGCAGACCATGGACCATGCTCAACGCCTTTACGAAGGCGTGGACATCGGCGGCGAAACCGTCGGCCTGATCACCTACATGCGCACCGACGGTGTGCAGATGGACCCGGAAGCCATCGTCGCTGTGCGCGCGCTGATCAAGAAGGACTACGGCGACAAGTTCCTGCCTGAAACGCCGCGGGTGTACACCGCCAAGGCCAAAAACGCCCAGGAAGCCCATGAGGCGATCAGGCCCACCGATCCGCGCCGGCGGCCCGAAGACGTTGCCAAATATGTGTCGCCTGAACAATTGAAGCTCTACGACTTGATCTGGAAGCGCACGGTGGCGAGCCAGATGGAATCTGCGCTGGTCGACCAGGTGGCTGCGACGCTGTCGGTGCCCGATGCGGCCGTGCAGTTGCGCGCCAACGGCTCGGTCATCACTTTCAAGGGCTTTCTGGAAGTCTACGAGGAAGGCCCGTCGCTGGCAAAGGCGAGCGAGGAAGAAGAAGAAGGCATGGGCCGCATCCTGCCGCCGCTCGACCAGGGCCAGGCGGTGACGGTCGATCAGGTCACGCCCAGCCAGCATTTCACCCAACCGCCACCGCGCTTTTCGGAAGCGAGCCTGGTCAAGGCGCTGGAAGAAAAAGGCATCGGCAGGCCGTCGACCTACGCCTCGATCATCCAGGTGCTGCAGGATCGCAAGTACGTGCGCATGGACAGCCGGCGGTTCATCCCCGAGGACCGCGGCCGCATCGTCATCGCGTTCCTGGAAAGCTTCTTCGGTCACTACGTCGAATACGACTTCACCGCCAAGCTGGAAGAGCAGCTCGACGACGTGTCGGGCGGCCGGTTGAAGTGGAAGGACGTGCTGGCGGAGTTCTGGCGCGACTTCATCGCCGCCGTGGACGGCACCAAGGATCTCAGCCGCACCGCCGTGATCGACGCGCTCGACGCGATGCTGGAACCCCACCTGTTCCCCGAGCGCGCCGACGGATCAAATCCCCGCGTCTGCCCGGCCTGCAGTGATGGCCGCATCGGATTGAAGTTCGGCCGCTTCGGCGCGTTCATCGGCTGCAGCCGCTACCCCGAGTGCCGCTACACCCGCCCGCTGGGCGCGCCCGAGCCGGGCCCGGGGGCCATCGGTTTGGACAAGCCGAAGGAACTGGGCGTCGACCCCGCCACCGGCAAGATGGTCACGCTGCGCGCCGGGCCCTACGGCCTGTACGTGCAGTTGGGCGAGCCCGAACCGGTCCCGCCCGCGCCGGAAAAAGCCAACGGCGAAGCGAAAGCCGGCGCCAACGGTAAAGCCAAGGCCGCCGCCAAGGCAAAAATTTCCGCTAAGCCGAAGCGCGCCAAGAAGCCCGAGTTCATCAAGCCCAAGCGCGCCTCGCTGCCCAAGGGTACCGACGCGGCCGCGCTCGACCTCGAACGCGCGCTCAAGATTCTCTCGCTGCCGCGCGAAGTGGGCGGCCATCCGGAGACCGGCGAGATCATCTACGCCGGCATCGGACGGTTCGGACCGTATCTCAAGATGGGCACCCGTTACGTGTCGCTGAAGGGCGATGACGACGTGCTCGAGATCGGGCTCAATCGCGCGGTCGTGGTGCTGGCCGAGGCCAAGCCCAAGGGCCAAGGCCGCGGCGCGCCCGGCAAGGTGATCGGCAATCATCCCGCGGACGGCAAGTCGATCACGCTGAAGGCCGGCCGCTACGGCCATTACGTCCAGCATGGACAAATTCGCGCCACCATCCCGCGCGACACCGAACCGGATTCGGTGACGGTGGACGCGGCCATCGCCCTCTTGACGGCCAGGGCGGCAAAGGCGACACCGGGCAAAGCGACCGGCTCGCGTCGCGGCGGCCGCCGCGGTGCCGCCGGCACCGCCGCCGAAGCCTGAGTAATTGACCGCACCGTCCCGTCCGCCCGGCCGCAAGGCCAAGCACGCCGCGCCTCTGCCGACCGCCGAACAGGTCGCCGATTTCATCCGCGAGTCCCAAGGCCGCGTCGGCCATCGCGAGATCGCCCGCGCCTTCGGACTGAAGGGCGGCGGCGCGAAAATGGCGGTCAAAGCCCTGCTAAAGGACCTCGCGGTCTCGGGCCGCATCGTGAAATCCCGCGGCCGCCGTTTCGTTGGACGCGGCGCGCTGCCGCCGGTCGACGTGGTCGAAATCACCGCCGTCGACAGCGATGGCGACCAGTTCGCCAAGCCCGTCAATTGGGCGTTCGACGCGCCGCCGCCGGCCATCGTGATCGTTCCGGCCAAGGCCCGCGGCCTCACCCTCGGCATCGGCGACCGGGTGCTCGCCAAGCTGATCCCGGCGGGCGACGACGCCTATGAAGCCCGCCCCATCAAGAAAATCGCCGCGGCGGCGTCGCGCGTGCTGGGTGTCCTCGAGATCGCCGCCGGCGTCGGACGCCTGAAACCGGCCGATCGCCGCTTCCGCTTCGACGTGGTGATCGCCGCCGCAGACTGGGGCGATGCGCAATCGGGTGACCTGGTTGCGGTCGAGATCATCGCCACGCCGCGTCACGGCCCGCAACGCGCCCGCGTGGTCGAACGCATCGGCAAGCTGGGCCGGGTCGGCAGCCTGAGCCTGATCGCCGTCCATGCCCACGGCATCCCGCATGAGTTTTCCAACGACGCGCTCGCCCAGGCCAAACGCGCCGGCCCGGCGACCCTTGACGGCCGCGAGGATCTGCGCGCCGTGCCGCTGGTCACCATCGACGGCGCGGATGCGCGCGATTTCGACGACGCGGTCTGGGCCGAGCCCGATCCCGATCCCGGCAATCCAGGCGGCTGGCGGCTGATCGTCGCCATCGCCGACGTCGCCTGGTACGTGCGCCCCGGCGACGCACTCGACCGCGACGCCTACGAACGCGGCAACTCGGTCTATTTTCCCGACCGTGTCGTGCCCATGTTGCCGGAGGAATTGTCGAACGGCTGGTGCTCGCTCAAGCCCAACGAGGACCGGCCGTGCCTAGCCGCTCATCTGTGGATTGACGCGGACGGCCGGCTGAAGCGGCACCGGTTCGTGCGCGGTTTGATGCGGTCGGCGGCGCGGCTGACCTACGATCAGGCCCAAGCCCTGCGCGATGGGCTGCCGGGCGAGCACGGCCCGGAGTTCGCCGCGCGCGTCATCGCGCCCCTCTACGGCGCCTTCGGGGCGCTCAAGTCGGCCCGCCACAAGCGCGGCACGCTGGACCTTGACCTGATCGAACGGCAGATCATGGTCGACCGCGAGGGGCACATCACCGGCGTCAAGCCCCGGCCCCGCTTCGACAGCCATCGGCTGATCGAGGAGTTCATGATCACGGCGAACGTTGCGGCTGCCGAGACACTGGAACCGACTGCGTACCCGTGTGTCTATCGCGTTCACGAGCCGCCCGATCCCGAGCGGGTGCATAATCTCGGCGAGGCGCTGGCGACCCTGGATCTGAAAATACCCCATGGCGGATTGGCCAAGCCGGCCGACTTCAACCGCGTGCTCGACAAGGTGCGCGGTGGACCGCACGAGCATCTGGTCAACATGCTGGTGCTGCGCTGCCAGTCGCAGGCGGTCTACAGCCATGTCAACAAAGGCCACTTCGGCCTGGCGTTGCGGCGGTATGCGCACTTCACATCCCCGATCCGGCGCTACTCCGATCTGTTGGTACACCGGGCGCTGATCGCGGCCTGCCGGCTCGATGGCGGCGGCGGGTGGGACCCGCGCCGCGACCCGGACCTCGATGCAATCACCGGCCACATCTCCATGACCGAGCGGCGCGCCGCGGCGGCCGAGCGCGAGACCGTCGACCGCTTCACCGCCGCCTTTCTGTCGAGCAAGATCGACGCCGTGTTCCCCGGGCGCGTCAACGGCGTGTCGCGCTTTGGCGCCTTTGTCACATTGAACGACAGCGGCGCCGACGGCATCCTGCCGCACCGCCATTTACCACACGATTTTTATGACTTTGACGAGAAGGGTCACCGGCTGGTGGGCCGGCGCCACGGGCTGGTGCTGCGGGTGGGTGACCCGGTGCTCGTCCGCCTCTTGGAAACGGACGAAATTACGGGCAGTATTGTTTACGAATTTGCCGGAACCGCGGATCACGCCGGGTCGAGAAAGGTAGAAACCCCGGGTCGATCCGATGGAATCGACAAGCGTCGCGCAGCGCGGAAAGACTGGCGCAAACGCCGACGTTAAGGAAGGGCCGAGCCCGAACTTGGCCCCGTCAAGAAACTGCAAGGTGGTGACGTCAAAGCAGTGGAATGAGCAGGGTTCGGCGTTGAACGGAAAACAGGCCCGGTCTTTCTCTCCTTTCTCGGCCCGCCCCGCCCGGCGGTGGGTGTTTCTGGCCGCGGCCTCTCTCGTGCTGGCTGCCTGCGCCAGCGGCCCCACCACACCGCGTCATCTCAGCTCTGCCGCCCTGCACGCAATCGGCGACGATTTGTCGGCGAAGGCGGTCGTGCTGCGCGCCGGCTTTACCGAAATCCGCGAAAAAGCATTGGAGCCGCCGCCGATCGACCAGTTGTTTCTGGCCGGCCTCGGCAATTTCCGGCGGATTGATTCCGCGTTGGGCGTTCGCGCTGACGCCGAGACGCTGACCCTCTCGGTCGCCGGTGACGAGCTGCTGGTGGCACCGCGCCCCGCGGCGGACGATCTGGGCGGCTGGGTTTCCACCACGTTGGCTTTGTTCGACGCCGCGACCGCGTCCTCCGACGAAGCCGCCGCCGCGGATGCCGAGGTTCTCTATAAGGTGATGTTCGACGGCGCGCTTGGCCGCATCGACCAGTACTCGCGCTATTCAGGCCGCCGCACCGCGCACGCCAACCGCGCAAGCCGCAACGGCACCGTCGGCCTGGGCTTCACCTTCGACATCGTGGATGAGGGGCTGATCGTACGGTCGGTGGTGGCACAAGGGCCGCTCGACTCCGCCGGCGTTCGCGCGAACGACATCATCCTCGCCATCGACGAACAGAACATCGCAGGCGTCTCCCGCGATCAGGCCATGCGCTTGCTGGCCGGGCCAAGCGGTTCGCAAGTCAGTCTGGCGGTGCGCCGGGCCGGCATGACACAGGTTTCGGTGGCCCAACCCCGGCGTGGATTGGTGATTCCAAAGACCGTGACCGCGCACTTGGATGGCGATGTCGCGGTTGTCGAGATCGGCAGCTTCAATATCAAGACCGCGGCAGACGTGGCGCACGCAGTCCACCGGCTGCGGCGCGAATCGGAGCGGCCGTTGAGCGGCCTGGTGCTTGATCTGCGCGGTGATCCGGGCGGCCTGCTCGACCAGGCGGTCGAAGTCTCCGATATGTTTCTGGACACCGGCGTGATCGCCAACATGGCCGGCCGCCACCCCGGCGCAATGCAGTACTATGCCGCCACACCGGGCGACATCATCGACGGGCTGCCGATCGTGGTGGTGGTCGACGGCAAGTCGGCCTCGGCCGCCGAGATCGTCGCCGCGGCCTTGTCCGACAACAACCGCGCGCTGGTGATCGGTACCAACACCCTCGGCAAGGGAACGGTACAGACGTTGATCCGGCTGCCCAACGACGGCGAGATCGCGCTGACCTGGTCGCGCGTGGTCTCGCCGGGCGGGTACATCATCCACGATCTGGGCGTCCTGCCAACGGTATGCACCAGCGGCGCCGCCGGTTCGGTGGCCGAACGGGTCGAAGACATTTTCGCCCATGCGATCGATCCGGCGCTGCGGCGGCTGCAGTGGCGTACCGGGTCCGACGACCCCGCAAGGCGCGCGGAGCTACGCCGCCTGTGCCCGGCCGAGCATCGCCCCGGCAACGAAGTCGACGCGGTCCTGGCGGTGCGGCTGGCAGCCGATCGCGGCCTGTACGCCCGCTCCAGCGTCACCAGCCTCGCCGAATCGCGCTAAATTACTGAAATAAATGACGTTTACCGAATCGCCGCTGGCTTGACAGCGCGCCGTGGCAGTGTATTTTCCGCGCTCTTTTCCACGTTTCGCGGCGTTTGCGCCGAATACGGGTGGGCCATGGCCAAGCCGGCAACGATTCAGATCAAGCTCGAGAGCACGGCAAACACCGGGTTCTTCTACGTCACTAAGAAGAATCCGCGCACCAAGACCGAAAAGCTTGAGCTGAAGAAGTACGACCCGGTGGTGCGCAAGCACGTGGTCTTCAAGGAAACGAAGATCAAGTGACAGTGCGTGCTGCACGCGCGATCAAACAGGGCCCGCCCGATCGGCGGGCCTTTTTGTTGTGCGGATTACGGGGTGCCGACGACCCGGCCTATTGCTCGAGAAACTTCGAGACGGTCTGCAGAAAGCTCGCCACCGAGATCGGCTTGGCGATGTAGCCATCGCAGCCGCCATTGCGGATTTTCTGCTCGTCGCCGCGCATGGCGAACGCCGTGACGGCGACCACGGGAATCGATTTCAGGTCATCGTCGGCCTTGAGCATCTTCGCGATTTCCAGCCCAGAAATCTCGGGCAACTGGATATCCATCAGAATCAGATCGGGGCGCTGCTTGCGGGTCATTTCCATGACCTCGCGCCCATCGTGGGTCTGCAAGGTGTTATAGCCATGCGCCTGGAGCAGGTCGTTGAACAGCTTCATGTTCAACTCGTTGTCCTCGACGATCAGGATCGTTTTCGGCATGTCGGTTGCAACTCTGGCTGTGGCGGCGGTCACGGCCTGCTCCGGCTGATAGTTTCGACTACAATCTAAATAGTGTGGGCCCGTACCGCTCGCAAGTCAACGCCTTCATCAACCTGCAATGTCCTGATGTTCAACGGAAAACGACCGTCTTGAGGCCGTTGAGCAGGACCCGGCGCTGGGCATGATAGCGCACTGCCCGCGCCAGCACGACATTTTCGAGGTCGCGGCCCACAGCGATCATGTCGGCGACCGTGTGGGCATGGTCGACGCGCTCGACCGCTTGTTCGATGATCGGGCCTTCGTCGAGCGCGTCGGTGACGTAGTGGGCGGTGGCGCCGATGATCTTGACGCCCCGGTCGAAGGCTTGCTGATAGGGCTTGGCGCCTTTGAAGCTGGGCAGGAACGAATGATGGATGTTGATGCACCGCCCGGCCAGCGCCCGGCACATCTCCGGGCTCAGCACCTGCATGTAGCGGGCCAGGACCACCAGATCGATACGCTCAGCCGCGAGCATTTCGCGCCAGGCGGTTTCCTGCGCCGGCTTGGAGTCGGCGTTGACGGGGAGATGGTGGTACGGAATGCCGTACCATTCGACCAGTCGGCGCATGTCGTCGTGGTTGGAGACCACCGACACGACCTCGATCGGCAACTGGCCCGACTGCCAGCGGTGCAACAGGTCGTTCAGGCAATGGCCCTGCTTCGACACAGCAATCGACACCCGGGGCCTGGCGTCGGCCGCGGCCATGTCCCATGTCATCGCGAAACGGCCGGCCACCAGAGCGAATCCGGCGCGCAGCGCTTCGGGCGTGGTGCGCGCATTCAGCTGAAAGACCGCGCGCATGAAGAACCGCCGCGTGACCGGATCGCCGTATTGCGACGACTCGTCGATGAAGCAGTCGTTATCGCGCAGGAACCCCGCCACGGCGGCGACCAGGCCGGTGGTATCGGGGCAGGTGATGGTCAGGATATGAGTTTGGGTGACGGACATATGGGGCAGCCTGCGGCCGATTGGTTGTGGCCGATGGCGCGGGGCGGCGCAAGGTGTGCGCGTCCGCGCGGAGCGTTCGTCCGATGAACGATGCCGAACCGGTATTGCGCCTGACCGTGTTCATCAGCACGTTGGCGGCGGTGTGGCTGTGGGAATGGCGGTTGCCGTGGCGCGCCCTGCCCGCCCGACCGTTACAGCGCTGGATCGGTAATCTGGGGGTGGTGGCCGTCGCGACAGTTTTGGCGCGGGTCTCGCTGCCGTTGATGCCGGTTGGAGCCGCCGCCATCGCCGCAAGCCGCGGCTGGGGGCTGTTCAACTGGATCGAGGCCCCGGCATGGATCGAAGCGGTCGCCGCGTTCCTGCTGCTTGACCTGATCATCTACGCCCAACACCGCGCATTTCACGCCGTGCCGGCGTTGTGGCGGCTGCATCGCATGCATCATTCCGACTTGGCGGTCGACGCCACCACCGGCCTGCGCTTCCATCCGATTGAGATCGTGTTGTCGCTGGTGGTCAAGATCGGCGCGGCGTTCGCCTTCGGGATCGGCCCGTGGACCATGCTGGCGTTCGAGGTGGTGCTGAATGCTACCTCGATCTTCAACCACGCCAACGCCCGCATGCCGGCCGCCTGGGATGCCGCGCTGCGGCTGCTGGTGGTCACGCCCGACATGCACCGCGTGCACCACTCGATCGACCCGGCGGAAACCGACAGCAATTTCGGCTTCAATATTCCCTGGTGGGACCGGCTGTTCGGCACCTATCGGGCCGAACCGACTGCCGGCCGCGCGGCCGTGACGCTGGGTCTGGCGCAGTTCCGCGACGCCAGCGCCAGCCGGCTCGACCGACTCCTGATTCAGCCCTTCGTTGCCCCGAAATAGCGACGGGCGGACCCGTTTGGGGCCGCCCGCGCCACAATTCTCAGCCGATCAGGCGTGGGCCGGCCGCGGCAATGCTTTGATCGAGGCCGCTTCCAAGGCTGCCGCGGCGGCGACCACCGTGCGCTGCAGCTTGTTGAAGGCCTTGTTCTCGATCTGGCGCACGCGCTCGCGGCTGATGCCGAACTCGGCGCCGATTTCCTCCAGGGTCTTAGGTTCCTCGGCCAGGCGGCGGCTTTCGATCACCGCCCGCTCCCGTGGCGTCAGCACCTTGAGCGCATCGCGCATCAGCTTCAGGCCGACGGCGCGTTCCTGGCGTTCGGCCAGAACGGTTTCCTGGCTGGGCGAGTCGTCGACCAGGAAGTCCTGACGCTGCTGGTCGCCGTCCTCGCTGATCATCTGGTTCAGCGAGGCGTCGCCGCGTGACAGCCGGCGGTTCATGTCGACCACTTCTTCGGCAGTGACTGACAGCCGCTTGGCGATTTTTTCGGCTTCGAGCGCCGGAATATCGCCGTCCTCGTACAGACCCAGCTTGGCCTTGAGCTTGCGCAGGTTAAAGAACAGCTTCTTCTGCGCCGCCACGGTGCCGACCTTGACCAGCGACCACGAGTTCAGCACGAATTCGTTGATCGCCGCCTTGATCCACCACATCGCATAGGTGGCGAGACGAAAGCCGCGCTCGGGGTCGAACTTCTTGACCGCGCGCATCAAGCCCAGGTTGCCCTCCGAGATCAGGTCGGACACCGGCAGGCCGTAGTAGCGATATCCCATGGCGATCTTGGCCACGAGCCGCAGATGGCTGGTGACGAGCTTGTGCGCGGCCTCGGTGTCGCCGTGCTCGGCGAACCGCTTGGCCAGCATGTATTCCTCGTCGGCCTCGAGCATCGGGAACTTCTTGATGGCTTCGAAGTAGTTGGCCAGGCCAGCTTCCGACGCCAGCACCGGAATGCGGCCTGCGCCGCCGGCGATGGCCGGGGCTTTGAATGTGTTGAAGGTGTTGGTCATGACGTGTCTCCGATCGGGTTGGGATACAGGGACCTTCGCCGCGCCGGACAGGCGCGCGAAGGATCAACGGGCCTAAGCGCCGCGCTGCATCCGATGGGGGGAGACGGTCCCGCTGACGGGACGGGGGGTGTCGGTTCGCATGGTCATATCCTCCTTGAGCAACATGACACTGTGGGCGGCCACCCCTTGCGGGCGTGGCCTGGGCCGGAAGACCCCCGAAGGGCACCTTCCATCTATAGGAATGTTAACCATTTCCCGGCCCGCCGTAAAGAGGCTGGCAGATGACGAGTTTGTGAGGAAAACCCTTTCTCTGCAGCGGTTTAGGTGCTCTGTGCAAGTTTGCAAGCCTGACCTTGGCAGTCCGCAGGGCTGAGTGCCAACGCCTGGCTAGGCCCGCCGGGGCGCCATCCAATTCTGGCAAGCAAGACCTTTGATGCGGTTGAACTCGCGCAGGTTCCCGGTCACCAGGATGAGGTCCAACGCAATCGCCTGCGCGGCAACGAACAGGTCGTTGGCGCCAATCGGTTCTCCCGCGCGCTCGAGTTGCGACCGAATGCGCGCGTAGTGGACATCGGCCGGACTCTCGAATGGCACGATACGAATGGACTCAAGCGCAAGGGAGACTCTGGACGCGAGACCCGGCGCCTGTCGCTTGATTGCGCCAAAGCGAAGCTCGGCAGCTGTGACAATGCTCGTCACCACATTGTCGACGCCGGCGCGCGAAATGCGTTGCCCGACACTGCCGAACGGATCGTGGATAACGTCGGACATCACGTCGGTATCAAGCAGGTATTTCATCACAGGTCGACAGGTTCAGGCGGCGATCGCTCGATCTTCGGCAATCGTTCGCGGATCGGTTTCAGAGACCGCAAGGCCTCCAGAAACGAGGGTCGTCGTTTGGCCTCGATGATGAGTCGGTCGCCATCCTTGGTCATCACAGCGTCGGTGCCGGGCAATTCGAAGTCACGCGGAATGCGCACGGCTTGATTGCGCCCATTCTTGAACAGTTTGACGCTGCGTTTCGCGGACATCATCGCCCCCGTCAGCCCCGGAGAGTCGGCCTATGCCGAAGCATAGGCCGCCGCGGAAGATACGTCAAACGCACCTATTGGGCCGCCATGACCGTGATCTCGACCAGGAAGTCCGGGCGCGGCAAACGGGCTTGAACGACCGTGCGCGCCGGAACAGCCGGTGGAGCCAGCCAGGCGACCCAGGCCGCGTTCATGGCGTCGAAGTGGGCCATATCGGCCAGATGAACCTGGGCGAACAGGATGCGCTCCTTCGACGATCCGGCGCGCGCCAACAACTCGTCGATCTTGGCCAGGACCAATCGGGTTTGTCCTTCGGCGTTGTCGGCCGGTTCCGGCGATGCCTGGCCGGAGACATAGACGATACCGTTGTGGATGACGGCGCGGCTGATGCGCGCGCCGGTGTCGATCCGTTCGATCGGCAGCATGATCCCCCTCCGCTGTGCTGGCGTGAGGCGCCAGCGTAGCGGAAAGGACCGCGGCCCGAAGCGGCTACTTGGCGGCGATCACCGCGATTTCCACCAGATACTGCGGACCGGCCAGCTTGGCCTCGACCGTCGCGCGCGCCGGGCCGGCGCCGGCCGGCACCCACGCATCCCATGCCTTGTTCATGTCGCCGAAGGTCTTCATGTCGGCCAGATAAATGGTCGCGGAGAGAATCCGCGATTTCGATGATCCGCATTTGGCCAGCAGCGCGTCGATCTGCGCCAGCACGGCCTTGGTCTGTCCGGTCACGTCGCCGGCCGGTTTGTCGGCCACCTGGCCCGCCAGGTAGATGGTGTCGCCGTGCACCACCGCCTGGCTCATGCGCGGTCCGGTCTCAAAGCGTTCGATCGCAGCCATGGATCATCCTTTCTCGCTGACGTGTTCGCGGGTTTTCAGAAACTTGATCTTGGGGTTGTCGTCCTGGGTGCGGCCCAGGTGCCAGGCGTTACGGAACAGGAACACCGGGTCGCCGTCGTGATCGTCGGCGACACTGAGCGGATTGGCGTCGATGAACGCCTTGAGCGCCGCCGGATCATCGCTAGCGATCCAGCGCGCGGTGAAAAGCTCCGACTGTTCGAACTTGACCGGCACGTCGTATTCGGTGCGGATGCGGTCGGCCAACACGTCGAACTGCAGCGCGCCGACCACGCCGACGATCCAGTCGGTGCCGATGCGCGGCCTGAACACGCTGGCCGCGCCTTCCTCGGCCAATTGCTCCAGCGCCCGGCCGAGATGCTTGGCGCGCAATGGGTCCTCGGGCCGCACGGTCTGCAGCAGTTCCGGCGCAAAGCTGGGGATGCCGACCACGTGCAGGCTTTCGCCCTCGGTCAACGTGTCGCCGATGCGCAAATTCCCGTAGTTGGGAATGCCGATGATATCGCCGGGCCAGGCTTCCTCGGCGGTCTCGCGATCGCGCGCAAGGAACAGCTGGGGGGTGTGAATGGTCAGCGTCTTGCCCGAGCGCACGTGCAACAGCTTGGCGCCGCGCCGGAAGTGGCCCGAGCACAGCCGCACGAAGGCGATCCGGTCGCGGTGCTTGGGGTCCATGTTGGCCTGAATCTTGAACACGAAGCCGGTGACCTTGGGCTCGGTCGGCTCGACCTTGCGTTCGGCGGTCGGCTGGGGTCGCGGACTTGGCGCCAGTTCGGCCAAGCCCTGCAGCAGCTCGCGCACGCCAAAATTGTTGAGCGCCGAGCCGAAATAGACCGGGGTCATGTGGCCTTCGAGATACGCCTGGCGGTCGAACGACTTGCACAAGCCGCGCACCATGTCGACGTCGTCGCGCAACTTTTTCACGGCATCGGCGGGCAGTAGTTGATCGAGCTTGGGATCGTCGAGGCCGCTGCACTCGACGCCCTCGTCCATGGTTTCGCCCTTGCTGCGCGCGGTCAGGATCAACCGGTCGCGGCGCAGGTCGTAGCAGCCGAGGAAACTGCGCCCCATGCCGATCGGCCAGCTGACCGGAGAGACGTCCAGGGCGAGCCGGCTTTCGATTTCTTCAAGTAGCGCGAACGGGTCCTGGCCTTCACGGTCGAGCTTGTTGATGAAAGTGGCGATCGGCACGTCGCGCAGACGGCACACCTCGAACAGCTTCAGGGTCTGGGTTTCGATGCCCTTGGCGCAGTCGAGCACCATGACGGCGGAGTCGACGGCCGTCAGCGTGCGGTAGGTGTCCTCGCTGAAATCCTGGTGGCCGGGCGTGTCGAGCAGGTTGAAGGTGTGCTCGGCATAGTCGTAGGTCATCACCGACGACGCCACCGAGATGCCGCGCTCCTGCTCCACCTTCATCCAGTCCGACCGCGCGCGACGGCGTTCGCCGCGGGCCTTGACCGCGCCGGCGAGCTGGATCGCGCCGCCGAACAGCAGCAGCTTCTCGGTCAGCGTGGTCTTGCCCGCGTCGGGGTGCGAGATGATGGCGAAGGTGCGCCGGCGCGCCACCTCCTGGGCCATGGCGGGGTCGATGGCGTTCACGGCATTACCCCGCACAGGCGTCGAGCTGAAGGGTCAACGTCGCGCCGTCCAGCCGTTCGGTGCAGGCAATCTGGCATGATAGTCGCGAAACCTCGGCGCTGTAGTCGGACATGTCGAGCAGATCGCGTTCCTCGTCGCCGGCCCGGCCGACGGCGCCCATCCAGTCGGGATGCACGTGCACATGGCAGGTGGCGCACGCCATCGCCCCGCCGCACTCGGCCTTGATCGGCAGGCCGGCGGCGCGGATCGCGTCCATCACGGAACGGCCTCGCGCGCAACTGAACGGGTGCGCGCTGCCGTCGGGCAGCACCAGGGTCACGGGCATGGAGCGCGTTAATCTAGGAAAACCGGCCGGAATTCAATGACAAATCAGGCGTTTTGACAGCCCGATTCGTGTGGGAGGGCCAACACGCGAAAATCTCGCGGCGGATGAGGGGCCACGGATCGTCCGGCTAAGAGGACACGCCGATCTTGGCCTGAATACTGGAACTGGAGGTCGTGTGCTCGAACCGCAGCTTCTGGTTGGGGCGCGCATAGTGAAAACTGCCGTGCGCCATCAAGGCCGATTCGTGGAACCCGGACAGGATCAGCTTCAGCTTGCCGGGGTAGTCGCACATATCGCCGATGCAGAAAATGCCCTTCACGTTGGTCTCGAAGTTCTCGGTCGAGACCGGAATCTTGTTGCTGTCGAGATTGATACCCCAGTCTGCGATCGGGCCCAGCTTCATGGTCAGGCCGTAGAACGGCAGAAACACGTCGGTCGGCACGTCATACTCGCCCTTTTCGGCGTTCTTGAGCGTGACCGATTCGAGTTTGCCGCCTGTTCCGTTAAGCCGCACGATGTCGGCGATCTGCAGCGTCACCTTGCCGGACTTCACCAGGGCGTACATCTGGTCGACGGTGGCTTGCATGCCGCGAAAGTCGTTGCGGCGATGCACCAGCGACATGCCGCTGACGACGGGGTTCAGGTTGACGGTCCAGTCGAGCGCCGAATCACCGCCGCCGGCGATCATCACGGTCTTGCCGCGGAAGTTCTCCATCTTCCGCACGGAGTAGAACACCGACTTGCCCTCGAACTCCTCGAGCCGGTCGAGCTTGGGCTTCTTGGGGGTGAAACTTCCGCCGCCACCGGCGATGCAGATGACGGGCGCTTCGATCACCGTGCCAGCGTCGGTGGTCAGTTTCCAGTTGCCATTGTCGAGCTTGGCCAGCGCGGCGGCCATTTCGCCGAAATGCATGGTCGGCTTGAACGGCGCGATCTGCTCCATCAGGTCGTTGACCAGTTCCTGGCCGGTGATCTTGATGCGGCTCGGGATGTCGAGAATGGCTTTTTCGGGATAGAGCTCGGCGCACTGGCCGCCCGGACGGTCGAGAATGTCGATGACGTGGGCCGATAGCCCCAACAGTCCCAGCTCGAACACCGCGAACAGACCGACGGGACCCGCCCCGACGATGATCACGTCGGTCTTGTGTTGGCTATCGACGGCCTCGGGCATCGCGATCCCCCTCCCCTGTCCGGTGTCACCGGGCGCGGCCGGCGAGATAATCGGCCCACTGCTGCGGCGTATCGAGATCGGTCAGGACGGCAGTGTCGTCAAATTCGATTTCGTAAACAAGGGACTCGTTGGCGCCGATCAAGTGCCGCGCGCCGACATCGCCCGACACGGCCTGCATCTCGTCGAAGAAGCGCCGCGCCCACAGTACCGGGTTGCCGCGCTTGCCGGTGTGCACCGGCACGCCGATCGCCTTGCCGGCGGCCGGGTCGAAGGCGGAAATCAGCGCGTCGATATGGCGGGGCGCGATCGCCGGCATGTCGCCCAGGCAGATCACCGCGCCTTCGCAATCCGCCGGCAGCGCGCTTAAGCCCGCGCGTAGCGAGGTCGACAGGCCTTCGGCGTAAGCGGCGTTGTGTACGAATTTCGCGTCGAGATCCTTCAGCTGGGCGCGCAAGTCATCGGCCTGGTGGCCGGTGACGACGATCACGGGTCGGGCTGCCGAGGCCAGGACCGTTTCCGCCGTGCGCCGCACCAGGGCGACACCGTCCACAGGCATGAGCAGCTTGTTGAAGCTGCCCATGCGGCGCGACTGGCCGGCGGCCAGGACGATCGCGCCGATCTTGGGCGATTTGGCCGCAACGGTGCCGCGCACCGCTGCATCGCGCGGCAACGGCCGGCTGGGCGTGTCAACCAGCAGTCCGCCGACGCCCATCGCCATGATGTCCGCACGCGTCACCGGTATGCCCGCCGCCAGCCGGCGCAGCACCCAATCGAAGCCGTTGAGCTTGGGCGAACGCGCGCAGCCAGGCAGAACCAAGACCGGAACCGTACCGATGCGGCCGAGTACCAGAAGATTGCCGGGGTCGACCGGCATTCCGAAGTGCTCGATGATCCCGCCGGCGTCGACGATGGCTTGCGGGATCACGTCGTGACGATCGGTGGTGGCCGAGGCGGCGGCAATCAGGATCGTCTCCGCGCCGCCAGCCAGCGCGCGTGCGATTTCGCGGCCGCAGTCGTCGGTGGCGTGGGCGCAGCGCGTGGTCGAGATCACGGTTCCGTCGACGGCCTTGATGCGGTCCTGGGTCAGGGCCTCGGTCGACGCCACCACAGTTTCCTTCACGCCCGGCAACAGCGTACTGATGATCGCGACTTTTTTCGGCGCAAACGGCGCGACCGCGACCGCCGGGCTTGACACAAATTCCGCCACGCGGGCCATGACAGCAGCGGACACGGCGAACGGGATGATCTTGACGGTGGCAATCACCTGGCCGGGCTTGACGGCGTCGAGATCGGGCAAGGTCGCGACCGTCACGGACTCGTCGATCCGGTTCATGGCGTCGATCAGCTCGGCATCGACCCGCACCAATCCGGCGCGGGCCGCTTCCAGATTGCAGCGGCCGGTGCGGGCGGCCGAGCGCCTGACGTGTTCGCCGGACAGTCTGGCGGCAATGGCGCCGGCGGCTTCGTCCTCGGGAACATCCCCGGAGTCCAGGCGCGCGCCGATCACGCTGACGATGCCGGCCGCCTGAAGCATGGCGATGTCGGCAGCGGCGACGACGTGGCCTTTTTTCAGGACAAGCGAGCCCTGGCGCAAGGTGTGCGCCAGCACGACACCCGTGGCCTCGGCCACCGGAACGGATCCGAACTTCATGCTTCGGCGTCCTTCGGTGCGTCGGCCTTGGCGTCGGCGCGCAGTGTCTGGATGATCTGGGCCATGATCGAGACCGCGATCTCGGCCGGCGACACGGCATTGATGTTCAATCCGACGGGCCCGTGGATGCGAGCAAGCTGATCGTCGCCGAAGCCGTCGCCTTTCAGCCGTTGCAGACGCTTGGCGTGGGTTTTCCGGCTGCCGAGCGCGCCGATGTAGAACGCGGACGAACGCAACGCAGCCGCCAGCGCCGGATCGTCGAGCTTTGGATCGTGCGTCAGCGTCACGACGGCCGTGCGCGGAGTCAGCGCGATCTGCGCCATGGCCTCGTCGGGCCAGGCGTCGATGGCGGTGACGCCCTCGAAGTTGCCCGAACGCACGAAGGCCGCGCGCGGATCGATCACGGTCACGTCGAAGCCCGCCAGCCGCGCCATCGGCACCAGGGCCTGGGCGATATGGACCGCGCCGACCACGACCATGCGCGGCGGCGGGCCGTAGACGCGGACGTACAGCGTCGTGCCCTCGATCGGACGCGATTGGTCGGCGGCGAGCAGCCGTTGAATTTCCGTCAGGTGCGTCTGAATTAGGTTTGCGTCGCCGATCGTGCGCCGACCGACCACCAAGGCTTGAACGCCGGTGGCGGTATCTGTGATCAGCGCGCACGGCTCGGCCTTGGCCAAACCGGCATTGAGCGCAGCGAGGACATCGGCCTTCATTCGACCGGTTCCACGTAGACTTGAACCCGGCCGCCGCAAGCCAGCCCGACTTCCCATGCCATTTCGTTGGTCACGCCGAATTCCAGCAGTTTGGGTGCGCCTGTCGCGATCGCCTCCTGGCCGGCGCCGACGACCGCGCCTTCGATGCAGCCGCCCGACACCGAGCCGACGAATTCGCCGTCGTCGCGGATGGCGAGGTGGCTGCCGGCCGGGCGCGGCGAGGAGCCCCAGGTCTTGACCACGGTGGCGAGCGCGGCCTTGTGGCCCTGGGCGCGCCACGCAGCGAGCTGAGCGATGGGGTCAACGGCGGTCATGAGTTCCATTTCATGTTATGCGGCACGCAACGCCGGGCGGTCGGCATGGTGGTCGGACAAGGCCGCGACCAGATCGGCGAGGCTGTCGAGATTATGCACCGGGCGAAAGTCGTCGACATGAGGCAGCATGGCCTTGATGCCGAGCGATTTGGGTTCGAACGCCGCGTAGCGCAAGAGCGGATTGAGCCAGATCAGCCGGCGGCATGACCGATGAAGCAGGGCCATTTCCTTGGCCAAGCCATCGCCGCCGTCGCGGTCGAGGCCGTCGCTGATCAGCAATACCACCGCCCCCTGCCCCAGCACCCGGCGCGACCAGCGGCGATTGAACTCCGCCAGCGCCTGGCCGATGCGGGTGCCACCGCCCCAGTCCTGCACCGAACGGCCGACGCGCGCCAGCGCCACGTCGGGATCGCGATGGGCGATTTCGCGGGTGATGTTGGACAGCCGCGTGCCGAACAGAAAAACGTGCACGCGGTCGCGGTCATTGGTGATGGCGTGCAGAAAATGCAGCAGAATGCGCGAATACGCGGCCATCGAGCCGGAAATGTCGCACAGAGCGACGATCGGCGGATGGCGCAGCCGCCGACGCTTGCGCACCAGAGTCCAGGCGCCGCCGGCGCGCACCATGCCGCGCAGGGTGGCACGCATATCCACGCGCGGACCGGCATGCGCCGGGGCAAACCGCCGCGTTGGCGTTTCGGGGATCGGCAGGCGCAGGGTGGTTATCAGAGCGCGGGCGTCGGACCATTCCGCGGCGCTCATGGTTTCGAAATCCTGCTGGCGCAGCCTTTCCGCAGCGGACCAACTGGCGACGCCATCGGCCGAAGGGTCGGCGTCTTCGGCCGGTTCGGCGTGTCCGCGCGGCGCCGCGTCGGCGAACGCATCGCTCAGGCGTCGCGGTACGGGTTTGGCGGGCGGCGGCGCTGCGTCGGCGACATTATCGAGTAGCGAAAGCCCAACATCGGGTTCGACGGACGCCTGAAAGAAGCGCTCGAACGCCAAGCGGAATAGTTCGCTCTGGGCGTGGCGATCGACGAACACCGCGTGCAGGGCCCAATACATGTCCTCGCGTTGCGTGACGTCGACATAATTGATCGCGTTCAGTCCATCGATCAGCTTGCCCGGACCGATGGGCAGCCCCGCGCGGCGCAGGACGCGCGCGAAGTGCATGATGTTGACAGGCAGTGCCGAAAAGTCCGACACGGCGCGCTCCTAACCCGCCGCGGCGCGCCGCGCCTCGGCGATACCGCGCGTAGCGACCTCGCCCCTCACCCGCGCGATGTCGTCCTGGTACTTGAGCACAACGCCGAGCGTGTCGTTGACCGCTCCGGAATCAAGTTCCCGGGCATGGAGCGCCTGCAAAGCACGCGCCCAATCGAGGGTCTCGGCGATGCCGGGTGGCTTGAACAGTTCAAGTCCGCGCAGCATCTGCACGAACGACACGATCTGCGTCGCCAACACCGCGCCGGCTTCCGGCACCTTGGTCGCCAGGATCGCACGCTCGCGCTCGGCGGTCGGGTAGTCGACCCAGTGGTACAAGCAGCGGCGCTTGATGGCGTCGTGGATTTCACGGGTTCGGTTCGAGGTCATCACCACCAGCGGCGGCTGGGCCGCTGTGATGGTGCCGATCTCGGGCACGGTGACCTGGAAGTCGGAGAGAATCTCCAGAAGAAACGCCTCGAACGGCTCGTCGGCGCGGTCAAGTTCGTCGATCAACAGCACCGGCGGACCGGCGGCCAGCGGACGCAAGGCCCGCAGCAGAGGCCGTTCGATCAGGTAGTCGGGGCCGTAAATGTCCTGGGCGACCGTTTGGGCCGCACCCGAGGCCTCGGCCAGTCGGATTGCCATCATCTGGCGCGGGTAGTTCCACTCGTAGACCGCCGTCGCGGCGTCGAGGCCTTCGTAGCACTGCAGGCGAATCAATTCGCGGCCAAGCCCTTGCGCCAGCACCTTGGCGATCTCGGTCTTGCCGACGCCGGCCTCGCCCTCCAGGAACAACGGCTTGTGCATCACCAGTGAAAGGTAGAGCGCGGTCACCAGCGGCCGGTCGGCGACATAGCCGCCCTGCCGCAGCAGCGCGGCGGCCTGGTCGATCGACCCCGGCAATTGAATGGGCGTCATGTGCGATTTTGAATGGGCCGCAGGGATGAGACGATGTTATCTGATCGGCCGACGGCCTGACCAGAAACTTGTGCACAGGAGCGATCCCGATGAACGATGCGCGCTCGCTGACCATCTTCCACTCCCCCCAGACCCGTTCGACCGGTGTCGTCATCCTGGTGGAGGAACTGGGCGCGCCTTACACGCTGCACGTCGTCAATATGAAAGCCGGCGATCAGCGCAAACCCGGATACTTGGCCGTGAACCCGATGGGCAAAGTGCCGGCCGCCAGGCACGGCGATGCACTGATCACCGAACAGGGCGCGCTTTACATCTACCTTGCCGACCTGTTTCCGGCCGCAGGGCTCGCCCCGGCATTGACCGACCCGCTGCGCGGGCCTTACCTGCGCTGGTTGGTGTTTTACGGCTCTTGCTTCGAACCGGCGATCGTCGACCGTTCGATGCAGCGCCCGCCCGGCAATCTTGGCATGTCGCCTTACGGCGACTTCGACACCATGTGGGCCACCGTGACCGGACAACTGGCCAAAGGGCCTTATCTTTTGGGTGAGCGGTTCACCGCTGCCGACATCTTGTGGGGCACGGCCCTGAAGTGGATCACCGATTACAAGCTGGTGCCACCGGCGCCCGAGGTGATGGCCTACACCGCGCGCATCGCCGCGCGGCCGGCGGTGGCCAAGGTCACAGCCATGGACGCGCAACTGGCCGCCGAACACGCGGCGGCAGCCGGGAAAACCTAAGCCGGCAATGGCCGGCGCGATCAGCCGGTCTGGGTCAATTCCGCCGCAGCGCGCTTGATGGCCTTGCGGATGCGGGTGTACGTGCCGCAGCGGCAGATGTTGGTGATGTAGGAATTAATGTCGTCGTCGGTCGGGTTCGGCACGTCTTTGAGCAGTGCCGCGGTGGCCATGATCATGCCCGACTGGCAGTAGCCGCATTGCGGCACATCCTCGGCGATCCAGGCCTTTTGCACCGGGTGGCTGCGGTCGGTCGACAGGCCTTCGATCGTCAGGATGTCCTTGCCTTCGGCGAACTCAATCGGGATCGAACAGGCGCGCTCGGCGACGCCGTTGATGTGCACCGTGCAGGCGCCGCAGGCGGCGATGCCGCAGCCGAACTTGGTGCCGGTCAGCCCCAGGGTGTCGCGCAGCACCCACAACAACGGGGTCTCCGGATCCACATCGACCGACTTGTCCGCGCCGTTGACCTTGAACGAAATCGCCATTTCGAGTTCTCCTCAACCCTGCGCGCCGCATGTGGCCCGCGTGACCGTGTGTGGCGCATATTATAC
>JANRJB010000148.1:0-3609 GCA_033764265.1 Rhodospirillaceae bacterium
CACACCGCCGTCGAGCGGCTGCAGCCGCAGAATCTCAACGCCGGCGGATACGGCCACCGCCGAAGCCGTGGTGCGCAGGCCCCCTGCATCGAGCGGCTCGACCGCGCCGGCGCGACGGGCCAGGTCATGCACGGCCCGAACGTCGGCGTTGACCTGGTCAAGGTAAGCGTGGGCGACTTCCAGTTCCGCCGCGGCGCGCGAGCGTGCGTCCCACACCGGCCGAAGTACCGCCTGGTACGCTCCAAACGCCAGGACCAGGATCGCAGTGCCGGCCGCAAGGCGGCGTTCGCGCGCCGTGCGCGCCTGCCACCAAGTCGATACTTGCGATACCATGTCGACCCCCTTACCGGCGCGACAAGGAGAATTCGCCCAGGACGGTCGCGCCGGCCTGGCGCGCTTCGCCGTCCTCAACCGCGAGGCCGTCCTGCCCCAATCGGGCCTTGAGCGCGTCGAGGGCGGCATAGTCCGCGGCCGCGACTACGGCCGTAACGGCGCCGCGCCCGGCATCGAACCGCAGCGAGTCGATCGACAGTCCCGGCGAGCCCGCAAGTGCCGCGGCCAGCGCTTCGCTCACGGCAAGGAATGCATCGTCGGCGCGCGCCGCCAGCGCCTCGCGCCGCGCCTTGATCTGGGCCCGCGCATTCACCAGCCGCGCGTCGGCCGGCAAAGCGGTGCGTGCGGCCGCCTCCGCCTCGGCATAGGCGGCGGCAGCGGCGCGACGGTCCTGAAACGCCGAAACGGACTGCTGGACGACAAAGAGCACGGCAAGCGACGCGGCCAGTACAGCTGTGCGCCGCCAGGCCACGCCGTCCAGCCACGCGGAACTTGCCGGAGCAAATTCGCCCTGCAACAAATTAGGGGCGGCCCGTTCGCGCACGCGCGCCCACGCCAGATTCAGGAACTCGCGGGCATCCATCACGGCCGGCCGAACGGGCTGTCCGGATTCCGCAGCCGGAAGCACGTGATCGATCCAGCTGTCCTCGGCGGCGAAACCGGTGCCATCCGGCAAAGCGACCACGACGCGCCCGCCAATCGAAACCGCCACAGGTTCGCTGCCCGCCGCCGGCACCACGAAGTCGGGTACGACCGCATCAGCGACCAGGGCTGCGGCGGTCAAGGTCTCGAGCCAGCGGGCCAGTGTGGCGCGTGACACCGCAGCCGCCACCGCTTGCCCGCTCGCGTCGGTCGGCCCGCGCGCGACGTGCACGGTTTCGACCGGGCCCGCCAGATCGTCTTCAAGCACGTATGCCAGCGCGGCGCGCGCGCGCGCGCCCGACCCGCGCGGCACATCGATGCGACGGCTCAGCACGTCCGTTCCGGGGGCAATCGCGATCGTGCGGCGGCTGGCGGGCGCCGGCGCAATTCCGCTCCCGTCGTGCGCGACAACTTGCCCGGCGTGATCGAACGCGCTCCACGCCAAGACGGCGCGACCGTCCGCCGAAAGGAGAACAATGAGAGTATCGGTCATTCGCCGTCTCCGATGCGGCGCGCGGCCACGCTTAGCCGGCCGGAGTCATCCAGGTCGAGCAGCACCGAGGAGCCGACATCGGCCGAGGCATAGGTGACGCGGGTTTCGACGGCGAAGTGACGGGTCGACACGCCCAGTTGTGCGCGCACGGCGTCGGCGATCTGAAGCGACGATAACTCGCGGGTGGCTAGAAAATCCTCGACCCGAGCGTAACCGCTTAAGGGCCGCGTCTCGATGATGCGCACGGCCGCGGCGAGCGACAAGCCTTCGCCGAACAGCATCACCAGCAGCGGCGCCTGAGTTGAGGCGAGTGTATTGATGTTGATGCGCCCGATCGACGTGGTCGGCCGTGCGCACAGCAGCGGCCGCAGCCGGAGGTAAATGTCAGCCGACATGCCGCGCACGGCGCGCAGTTCAGACACGTCGGCCATCAGCGTATTGCCGGCGCGATAGGGCGGATCTAGTCGCATGTAATGGCCGTCTTCCGCCCCTCGCGGCCGCGGCGCAGCGTCCGCGTCGATCCAGTCCGCGATCGCGGCCGCCAGCGCCTCGGCGCCGTCGCCCTGAAGTCCCATCGTCTCGGCCAGCGTCTGGAACTGCCGTGATGCCAGGTCCGCCTCTTCGGTGCCGGGCGGCCCGCCGAGCGCGTTGAGGTTAAGGCAATTGCCCGCGTCGCGAATGCCGCCGCTGATCGATCCGCCATCGATCGCGAAGCTGACGCCGTCACGCGCCCAGGGATCGGTCAATGTCGACCGGTTTGGTTGCGCCTTCCAGCTGCGCCAGATGATCTGGCGTGCCAAGGCCTCGGCGCCAGCCGCATAGCGCAGGGCCTGGTCGCGTTCGCGCGCATTGGCGGTCCGGTGGATGGCGAACCGAATGTCGTCCACCACCGCCACGCCGATGGCCGCAACCAGCGTTACCAGCAGTAGCGCCGACAGCAGCGCCGCGCCACGCTCGCCGTATTTGAAACCTCCCGTCATGCCGGCCCGACCCTGAACAACTGGGTGATGCGGCCCAAGGCGGCAAGATCGAGATCGAGCTCGACGGCATCGGGCCACGGCCCGCCGGACGCAGCCGCAATGCGCCATTCCACGGCGCGGGTTGCTCCGCTGACGAACCCCACCGCGACCCGCCCGACATCGCTTAGCAGAACCGTGCGGGATTCAGGCGTGGACGGTGTGGCGTCGAGGAATGGGCGCGCTACCCGGACCAGGTCGCCGTTGGCGACGCGGTATTCGACATACTGCAGCGAAGAACGCGGTTCCCCCGCATCGGGATTGGACCAGCCACCGCACACGAACGACAGAACGATCCGATCCTCGTCGGCATTGGGCCCGCGGTCGGGTCCACCGGCGAATGCCCAGCGCTGGCGGGCGCCATAGCCATCGCGGACCGGGCGCGCGACCAGCTGGCCAAGATCGGCCTTGATCGCCGCCCGGGCCATCTGCAGCTCGCGCACGGCCTCGTCCGTCCGTTTGAGCGTGCGGTGGCTATCGACGGCGCTGGCGGCAATGCCGGCCCCGGCAATCGCCAATACGCCGAACGCAGCCAGCGCCACCAGCACTTCGACCAGGGTGAATCCACGCGCCATGATCAGTGCGTTCCACGGAAGCCAGTGACCCGCGCCAACGCACCGCTCGCATCGCCGCGGCCAACCTCTATATCGATGCGCAGCAAATCGGGGTCAGACGTCGGGGTCACGGTGCGGCGCCACGTCCATCGCGCGCCGGCCATGTCGACCTCGCCGCGCGTCATCGTCACCACCGGCGGCTGAGGCTGCGCAAGCGTTTCGATCAGCGTATTGTCGGCGACGATGTCGGCCATCACCCGTTCCCGCACGCCGCCCAGCGCCAGCGTGCTTTCGCGCACCAGTTTGAACGCCGCCAGCACGCCGATGCTGAGGATCGACAGTGCGACCAGCACCTCAATCAGCGTGAACCCGCGCGCGGCGGGGCGCGGACTACGGCGCGACATGGTTGACCTTGGCCAGCGCGATCCGTCCGCGGTCATCGACCGTCAGCGCGAAGGCGACGCCGGAACCCGAGACTGTCACGTCGAACGGCTCAACACCGCCCAGCGGATCGAACCGCAAATCCGGCGCCCGCTCGGCTTGCTCGGCCGGCACCGGATCGGCGCGCACC
>JANRJB010000149.1:0-58472 GCA_033764265.1 Rhodospirillaceae bacterium
GTCGCCGCGCTGCTCCTGCTTGGCGCGCACCTTGCCCAGCACCACAGGGTTGACCACTTCGAGGTGCGACGGATTGGCGGTGAGCGACAGGTGAACCACGTTGCCGTCGAACTCGCGGTCGGCCGAGGTGCCGAGGTGGTACTTCACGTCGCCCGAGCCCTCGACGTCGGCCGGGTTGGGCGAATTGCCCTGGAACTCCGAGAACAGCGCGCTGAACGGCTTGTGCATGACGTTGACCAGCACGTTCAGGCGGCCGCGGTGGGCCATGCCCAGCACCACCTCTTTCACGCCCAGCATGCCGCCGCGCTTGAGAATCTGCTCGATGGCCGGAATCAGCGCTTCGCCGCCGTCCAGCCCGAAGCGCTTGGTGCCGGTGTACTTGATGCCCAGGAATTTCTCGAAGCCCTCGGCCTCGGTCAGGCGTTCGAGAATGGCCTTCTTGCCCTGGGGCGTGAAACGCGGCTCCAGCCGTTCCGTCTCGAAGCGCTTCTGCAGCCACATGCGCTGGTCGATGTCCTGCACGTGCATGTATTCGACGCCGATGGTGCCGCAATAGGTTTGCTTGAGCGCGTCGATGATCTCGCTCAGCTTCGCTTTCTCGAACCCGAGCACGCCGCCCAGCACGATCTCGCGGCCCAGGTCGGCATCGGTGAAGCCGTGGTAGGCCGGGTCGAGTTCGGGGTGCGACGGGTTCTTGGACAGCTTGAGCGGATCGAGGTCGGCCAGTTGGTGGCCGCGGGTGCGATAGGCGCGGATCAGCGCCAGCGCCTTGATCGAGTCCTCGGCCTGCTTCAGCACCAGGGCCTGATCGACCGCGCCGCGCGGGGCGGCACCCGACGCAGCGGGCCCGGCCTTGCCGTTGGGCTTGCCGTCGGCCTTGACCGGCTTGTCCTCGCCGTCGGCGACGCCGATGACGCCGGACTCGGACGGGGCCCAGCTCGCGCCCTCCAGTTCCTCCAGAATGTCGCGGGCGTCGTCGCCCAGCTCGGCGAACACGCGCGACCAGCTTGGGTCCACGGCGGCGGGGTTCTTGAGATATTGGCTGTACAACTCGGCCAGAAACGTCGCGTTGGTCGCGGTGAGGAACGAGGTGTCCACGGATGGCGTCCTTGTTGGCCGCGCGGGCGGGTCATGCATCGGGCGTGCGACGCGCCCCGCGGAGAACCGCGCGGGCCGGCGCAGCGTCCCTGTGTCATAGCCCAACTGGGCCCGGCAAACAACGCCGGCCGGACGCAAAATTCGCCTAAAACTCTGTTATTTCAGTAGGCTAGGCCGCAAGATGCGGCCCGGTCAGGCGGCCGCGCGCGCACCCGCTTCGATTTTTTCGATCATACCGTCGACCGTGATCACGCGCGCGAATGCGAACTCGAGCGTGGCCAGCACCGCCGCCTTGATCTGCTCGGGCGTCAGGCCGGCCAGGCCGCGGTTGCCGGTGCCGTCGGACAGGAAAAACACCTTGTAGTCGCGCGTGCAGGCTTCGCGCGCGGTGGTCTCGCAGCAGACGTTGGTGGCGATCCCACCGATGATGACGGTGTCGATGCCTTTGGAGCGCAGGATCAGATCGAGGTCGGTGCCGGTGAAGGCGCCGTAGCGCGGCTTGATCAGGATCACGTCGGACTTGGCCACCTCGAGCCGGGGCGACAGATCGAGCGCCCGGCGCAGGGCCGCCGGATCGCCCGCGTTGAACGGGTGCGGCATCTGATGGCTGGCCATGTAGCTGAGCACGATGTCCGAGGCGATGCCGCGGTTGGACTGGTCGGGCCGGGTTTCCTGCGCGGTGTGGATGACCATGATGCCGACCGCGCGGCACGCCGCGGCAAGACGGTTGGCCTGGGCCACCACCGCCGGACCGTTGGGCGAGGAAATGCTGTAGCCCTCGACGAACAGGTTCTGCAGGTCGATGTTGATGTAGGCGGTGGTCTTCGGATTGACCGGCCAGTCGATCATGAAATGCCTCTCGAACTTTTTCACCTCCCCTTGGAAAGGGGAGGCCGGGAGGGGATCGTTTCGCGTATCGCAATCGACCCCCACCTGACCTCCCCCTTTCAGGGGGAGGAACAGCAATAGGCTTGGCGTGCCTCAGGTTTCCACGTCATCGACGTCGACCTGGCCCGAGATGCGCCGGCGGAACAGTGAGAACGACATGCCGATGGCCATGATGGTGGCCACCACCACCAGGACGATCCAGGTGAGGAGGCTGCCGCCGGGGAGGCTGAGCAGGCCGAAATCCACCAGCACCCAGATCAAGGCGCCGAAGAACGCCACCGCCAGCACCAGGCCGATCGGGCCGATGGAGTACCAGGTGGCCCGCGCGTAGACCACGAACAGGATCAAAAGCACGACCCCGGCCAGCGCCTTCAGGGGCAGCAGGCCCTCGGCGTTCATCACCCAATTGAAATACGAGTAGCTGGTGGGATTGAAGGTGCCGAGCACCATGGCCAGCGCCAGCACCCAGCGCCACAGAAAGCCTTCCCACGTCAACGCCGCTTTGGCCATGATGCCTCCCCGTCACGCCCCGACCGGCCAAGAATAGTCGATCCGTCAACGCCTTGTCAGCGGCGGCGGCGAACCTTGACCGGCGTCATGGATGCGGCCCGGCCAATTGCCATCAATTGGCCCATGGCACGAGTCCTCGTCATATTCGGCACCAGCGATGGGCACACGGCGAAGATCGCCGCGCGCATCGGCGCCGCGCTGACGCGGGCCGGACACACGGCGCGCGTGCTGAAGGACGACGATGCGTCCTGCAACATGGGGCCGGCGGGTTATGACGCGGCGATCGCCGCCGGGTCGGTGAACTACGGCCGCTTCCAGAAGGTCCTGACCGAATGGATCGCGCGCCACGCCGCGGCCTTGAACGCGCTGCCGACGGCATTTTTCGCCGTCAGCGGCCAGGCCGGCGATCCGGCCGGCTTGGGCGAGGCCGAAAAGGCGTTCATCCGCCCCTTCCTGACGCGCACCGGCTGGATACCGCGGCAGATTGTCCACGTGGCCGGCGCGTTTCCGTTCACCACGTACCCATGGTGGAAGCGCTGGATGATGAAGCTGATTCTGATGCGCGGCGGTAAGCCGTGCGACACCAGGGTCGATTACGAGTACACCGACTGGGACCGGCTTGACCGCGACGTCGCCGCTTTCGCGGCCGGGCTCAAGTGATCCCCGCCAGGTCGGTGGATTATCGCGAATCCGTCCGGTTGTGAATCGACCGGCGTCGTGCGCACCGGATGGGGTTACGTGACGTCATGTTTGCGGGCACCATTTCCATTCGTGAGTGCCTGGCGCAACTTCGCCAGCAATTCGTCGCGCCGATAAGGCTTGTTCAGCACGATTCGTGTTGCGCTCGTCGTTCCGTTGTCGTTCGCGCCCACGTCGACATACCCTGATGTGAACAACACCTTCAAATTGGGCCGCAACCGCACTGCTTCCTCGGCCAGTTCGAAGCCGTTCATCCCGCCCGGCATGATGACATCGGTGAATAGGAGATCGATGGACGCAATGCGTTTGATCATTTCCAGCGCCGAGGGTCCGTCGGCGGCCTCAAACGTGCGATAGCCCGCGGCCGACAAGTGGTTGACGGCCATATCCCGCACGTCGGGATTGTCCTCGACGACGAGAATAGTCGCCCCACGGCTTTCGACCGCTGCAACCGCGGTAGCACGTGGCGCCGGCTGCGCTCCGACGCCCTGGGCCGCAGGCAAGTAGACATGGACGGTTGTGCCGGTGCCCACGACACTGTCGATCGACACATATCCACCGCTTTGCTTCACGAAGCCGTAGACCATGCTCAAGCCGAGTCCGCTGCCCTTGCCCACTTCCTTGGTCGTAAAAAATGGTTCGAACACCCTTTCAAGGTGTTCGGGAGAGATCCCCGAACCCGTGTCTCCAATCGAGATCGCGACATAGTGGCCAGGCGATGCGTCAGGGTTTGTAGTCGCGAAATCTTTCGTCAGCTGAGCATTTGAAACTGTCACGGTAAGCTTGCCACCTGCGGGCATTGCGTCGCGCGCATTGATGGCGATGTTCGTCACCGCGGCTTCGACTTGGGCGGCATCGGTTTCGGCCATCGTCGACGTTGTGGAAATCTTGAGTTCAACTTCGATTTTCTCGCCCAGGAGCGGCTTGAGCATCCCAAATGTGCCGGAAACGAGCGCGCCGATGTCAACCACACTCTTGTGCAAAGCTTGGCGGCGGGCGAACGCCAATAGCTTGCGGTTCAGTTCCGATCCACGCATCGCGGCGACCATGGCGCGACGCAACATGCTGCGACTGTGCAGATCGTGACTGACAACCGGCTCGATAGCTTCGATGTTGCCGATGATTACCGCGAGCAGGTTATTGAAATCGTGCGCCAAGCCGCCAGTAAGCTGGCCAAGCGCTTGCATCTTCAGGGCCTGAACAAGCTTCGATTCCAATTTCTTGCGTTCCTCAATTTCGAACTCGAGTTGGCGGTTGAGCATCGCCAACTCGGCGACACGGTCGGCCACCCGATGCTCAAGATCGTCGTTCAGCTGCTTGAGAGCGCGTTCGGCGCGTTGCCGTTCGGAAACCTCGCTCCTCAGGTTGGCGTTGACCGCCTCAAGCTGGGCATTGCTTGGTAACGCGAGGGCTCGGGGGAGCATCGGCCATAATGCGATGGCCGTGGCCACCGATACGACCGCGGTAAACAACTTGACCAGAGCTTCGACCCCGTAATCGGGGTTCCACATCGTCCAGATTGAAATGGCGTGGGTGGTGCCGCAGGCCAAGATGAAGGCACCGAACATCCTGAAGACCCACGAGAATGCGAGATCCTTCCGGCGCGATACGATGACCATCAACACAAATGGGATCGAGTAGTTTGCAAGCGCAATCAGCCCGTCGGACACGACGTGCAGCCAAAAAACCTCGGGCTTCCAGAGCAGGCACATGCCGTGCGGCATGAAGCCTTCGGTCTCGAAGAACCTCAGCACGGAACTCATGGTCGGCCCTCCTCGCAGATTCGTCCAAGCACCGCGCCGGGCACGCCTCCGCGTATCCGGTCTTATTCACCTCTGGATTGTAGTGGGCGCGCCATGACAGTTTAAAGGCAATCGGGTCAAATTCAGCAGGTTGACGATTCGCGGCGGGCTCCAGAATTTCAAAGCCGGGCTCAAGTGATCCCCGCCAGGTCGACGCGCGCGCCCTTGCGGTCGTGAACCACGCGCAAGGTAACGGTCTGGCCGGCGGTCAACGCCTGCGCCTCTGGAAACGTATAGAGCAGCGGCGTCCAGTGCGGCGTGCGCAGGCCCTTGGGGCCGAGCGGCGGGTTCTCGTAGGTGGTGGCGTCGTCGAGCGCTAGCCACAGCCACTGCACCACCCCCTGGCACAAACCGCTGCGCGTGACCGCCACCGCGACCTCGTTCTCGGCGCGCGGCCAACGGTCCTCGTTCTGGAAATCGAAGGCGAACAGGTCCACCGGGTCGGACAGCCAGGTCAGCACCGTATTGGGCGCCTCCAGGTTCATCAGCGGCGGGCTGAAGGTGTTGAAGGCCGAGAGGTCGAAGCCTTCCACGTGGCCGACGCGGGTCAGCTGGGCCAGCTGGTCGCTGTCCACCAGCGCGCCGCGCATGACGCCCATGGCGGGAATCACCACGCCGCCGGGCGCGAGCAGCCGGGCCTTGGCGTCCTCCAGCGACGGGATGACGTCTTCCGACAGCAGCTGGGCAGAGAAGATCTCCGCCATCAGCACGTCGGCCGGGCGCGGCAGGCCGGCGCCGACCGCCAACTCCCACGAGGCTTTGTCGAGCACCGTGATGCGTCCGCCAAGGCCGTTATGCGCGACGATGTCGCGGGCCACCGCGGCGATGGCCGGGTTGGATTCGCAGGTGACGACCTCGGCGCCGGCGCGCGCGGCCAGCATGGCGAGCAGCCCGGCGCCGGCGCCGATTTCGAACACCAGCTGTCCGGGGCGCACCTGGCGGGCGATAGCCGCGGCGAAGGCCGCGTTGCGCACCTGGTCGTTCATCATGTTGAAGTGCCAGGCGGGCGCCACCTCGGCGGCGACCACGCGGCGCATGTAGGCGTATTCGGCGTTGTCGGGCTCGAGCGCGACGGCGCGTTCCAGGCGCGATAGGGCGGTCAGCGGATCGCCCTTCTTGCGGTCGATGCGTGCCAGCCCTTCCCACGCCGCGGCATCGCCCGGGTCGGCCGCGATGGCGCGTGCGTAGTAGGTTTCGGCGAGCGCAACGTTGTCCTGGGCCATGGCGGCGTTGGCGGCGGCGCGCAGCGCGTAGACGTTATCGGGCGCGATGGCCAATAGCGCATCCGCCGCGGCCTGGGCGTCGGCCCACGCCCCGCGACGGGTATGGCACAGGGCCAGATCGAGATGCGCGCAAACCAGGTCGGCGGGCGGTACGTGACTCACGCCGCCGGAAATGGCGTGCGCCAAGTCGGCCGCGGCGGCGTCGAGGTCGCCCAGCTCCATCCTGATGCGACCCAACAGATGCCAATACTCGCCCACGTGCGGCGCGAGCCCGACCGCGGTTTCCATAAAGGCGAGCGCTTCGTCGAAATCGCCGCGCGACAGCGCGACCAGCGCAAGCAGGTTCAGCGCTTCGGCATGATCGCCGTATTCGGACAGGACATCGCGGCAGGCCGCCTCGGCGGCGTCGAGGTCGCCGGCCGCGAAACGCGCCGCCGCGTCGGCCAGACGCGCGGCAGGCTCGCTCATGATGCGGTCTTGAACCAGAAGCCGGCCGGCCCGCCGATCACCTGCACCGCCGTCGGCGGCATGAAGTGGGCGGGGATGACCCAGGCGCCGGTGTCGGCCACGTCGCCCAGGAATTTCGCGCGCGTGGCGGCCGACTGCGCCTTGTCGGCGCAGAAACTGCTGGACCAGTGCGGCCGCTCGATCTGCACCGGATGATGGATGGTGTCGCCGACCAGAAAGGCTCGGGCATGGCCGTCATCCAGGCACAAGGCGCAGTTGCCGGGCGTGTGGCCCGGCAGGGTCATCAGCCGCACGCCGGGCTCGATTTCGTGGTCGCCGTCGACCAGCAGCGCCTGGCCGGCATCCAGGATCGGCTGGACGGATTGATCCCAGGTGCGCTGGACCGCCGGTTCGGCCGATGCGGCCCGGGCGCGGCGGGCATGATCGACCTCAACGCGGTGCATGACGTAGGTGGCGTTGGGAAAGGTCGGCACCCAGCGGCCGTCGCGCAGCATGGTGTTCCAGCCGACGTGATCGGCGTGCAGGTGGGTGCAGAACACGTGCGTGACGCTGTCGGCCGGCAATTTCGCGGCGGCGAGGTCGGCGACGTAGCTGCCCTTGCGCATGTGCCACTCGGGCAGGTTCTGGAACTGCTTGTCGTTGCCGACGCAGGTATCGACCAGGATGCGATGACGCGGCGTCTGGACGATCAGGCTGTGAAACGACATCAGCAGCCGGTCGGTGGCGGCATTGTAGAAGCGCGGATCCCGCGACACGCGGGTTTGTGCGAACGCTTCAGGCGTGGCGTCGGGCAGCAAGAAGCGCGGATCGCGGAACACGCCTTCCAGGTCGACGACGCGGGTGATGACGAACGGCCCCGGCAGGCGCACCGCGGCCTCCTGGACTACTTGGGCGCGGCGGCCGGCGCGGCCGCGGGCGCGGCGGCCGGTTTCGGGGGCACGGTGAAGGCGTAGTAGAACGAGGTCGGCGTCTCGCTCGGCCCGAACGGACCCGGCACCTTGTTGCGCGCCGGCGGCAGGCTTTTCAGGTACTTGGCGATGGCATAGGCGTCGTCGTCGGACAGATGCTTGAAGGCGTTGACCGGCATCACCGCCGACAGGATGCGCCCGTCGGGGCGTTCGCCGGTGCGCAGCGCTTTCACGATGTCGTCCTCGCTCCAGCTGCCGATGCCGGTTTCGACATCCGAGGTCAGGTTGGCGCCGTAATACACGCCCAGGCCGGGAATGCTGTAGCCCACTTCCGAGCCGCTCAGGTCGGGCGTCCGCCGCTTGCCGATCAGGATGCCGGGGGTGTGGCATTCGTGGCAGGTCATGATCTCGGTCAGGTACTTGCCGCGGGCGATGGGATCGGCGCCGGCGCCGTCGGCGGCCGACGCCGCAACCGGCGCCAGCGACAGACAGACGGCGGTGAGCAGAACGTGGCGCATGGAAACTCCTGTGCGAGATTGCAAGGCGGCCGTCACGGTCCGGCGAACGACCAGGTCAGCGTGGCCATCAGCGTATTGGTGCCGCGGTTGCGCCGGTGAATGTTGGCGTTGGAAATGTGATACATCGCCACGCCCAGGCGCAAGCCGTCGCCGACGGCCCGCGACAGCGCGGCGCCGACGTGAAACTGGAACGTGCCGCCGAGATTGGTGGATTCGCCCCGGCGGTACGCGCCGGGACCGCCGGACAGCTCGAATTCCCAGTCATCCCAGGCGAACGGCGCGGCCACGCCGACATAACCGAACAGGCCCTCATCGCCGTTGGCCATGGCGCCGACGATCGGCCGGAAGCCCAGGAACGCGCCGCCACGCTCGTGCGTGCTCCACAGGTGCGCGGCGAAGCGATACTGGACGTAACCGGCGACCGCCTTGTTGTCGTCGGGAATGATGTCGTACTGGCCGACGCCCAGCATCAGTCGGCCGGTGTCGTCGGCGCGGGCCGACGGAAACCCGGCGCACGCCGCAAGGAAGACCGCGCCTGCGCGCAGCCAGGGACCGCGACCCATGGCGGTGCTAGCCCTTCAGCGCCTTGACCATGGTGGAGCCGAGCGCGGCCGGGGAATCGGCGATGGCGAAACCGGCCTCGCGCATGGCGTCGAACTTGGCCGCGGCGGTGCCCTTGCCGCCCGAGATGATCGCCCCGGCGTGGCCCATGCGCCGTCCGGGCGGCGCGGTGACGCCGGCGACGAAGCCGACGATCGGCTTTTTCTTCTTCTGGGCCTTGTAGAACGCGGCGGCGTCTTCCTCGGCGGTGCCGCCGATCTCGCCGATCATGATGATGCCCTGGGTTTCGTCGTCGGCCAGGAACAGCTCCAGGCAGTCGATGAAGTTGGTGCCGTTGACCGGGTCGCCGCCGATGCCGATGCAAGTGGTCTGGCCCAGGCCGGCGGCGGTGGTCTGCGCCACGGCCTCGTAGGTCAGGGTGCCCGAGCGCGAGACGATGCCGATCTTGCCGCGCTGGTGGATGTGGCCGGGCATGATGCCGATCTTGCATTCGCCGGGGGTGATGATGCCCGGGCAGTTGGGCCCAATCAGCCGCGTCTTGGAACCGGCCAGCACGCGCTTGACGCGCACCATGTCGAGCACCGGGATGCCTTCGGTGATGCACACCACCAGCGCGATGCCGGCGTCGACAGCCTCCAGGATGGCGTCGGCGGCGAACGGCGGCGGCACGTAAATGGCCGAAGCGTCGGCGCCGGTGGCCTTCCTGGCGTCGGCGACGGTGTCGAACACCGGCAGGTCGAGGTGCGTGGTGCCGCCCTTGCCGGGGGTGACGCCGCCGACCATGCGCGTGCCATAGGCGATCGCCTGCTCGGAATGAAAGGTACCCTGGCTGCCGGTAAAGCCCTGGCAGATGACCTTGGTGTTCTTGTTGACGAGGACGGACATGGTGACTCCTAGCGACTAGCCTGCGCCTCCCCCTGTAAGGGGGAGGCCGGGTGGGGGTCGTTTTCGGAAAGCGCACTGATCTGAATGGCGATCAACCGGAGCACGCCGTCAGGATTCTTCAGAACATCGACGTTCCAAAAGCGTTGGAGAAAAATGGATCGCTCATTGAGCCATTTCGTGCGGGCGCGGTCCTTTTGCTTGTGCGCATCAAGCCCGTGTTGACCGCCATCAAGTTCGACAACCAGCTTGATTTGGGGACAATAAAAATCAGCGATAAACGGACCGATCGGATGCTGGCGGCGAAAACTGAACCCGCCAAGCTGACCCGCACGCAGCAACTTCCACAATTTGTTCTCCGCCTCGGTCATTGCGCGGCGCAATGCGCGAGCTTGACGGGTTCTCACAGGCGTCCGGCCAAACCGCGATGCCGAACGACCCCCTCCCGTCCTCCCCCTTTCAGGGGGAGGCGAAGAATTGAGCTGACGCGCTGTCAAGCCGCCTCCTTCACGGCCTTGACCACCTTCTGGGCGGCGTCGGCGAGGTTGTCGGCGGTGATGATCGGGAGCCCTGAGTCCTTCATGATCTTCTTGCCCAGGTCGACGTTGGTGCCCTCGAGCCGCACCACCAGCGGCACGTTCAGGCTGATCTCGCGCGCGGCGGCGACCACGCCCTCGGCGATCACGTCGCAGCGCATGATGCCGCCGAAGATATTCACCAGGATGCCCTCGACGTTCGCATCCGACAGGATGATCTTGAAGGCGGTGGTGACGCGCTCCTTGGTGGCGCCGCCGCCGACATCGAGGAAGTTGGCGGGCGCGCCGCCGTAAAGCTTGATGATGTCCATGGTCGCCATGGCCAGCCCTGCGCCGTTGACCATGCAGCCGATGTTGCCGTCGAGCTTGACGTAATTCAGATCGGCCTTGGAGGCCTCGAGCTCGGTCGGGTCCTCCTCATCCACGTCGCGCAGATCGACGATGTCGGGATGGCGGTAGAGCGCGTTGGAATCGAAGTTCATCTTGGCGTCGAGCGGGATCACCTCGCCCTCGGCCGTGACAACGAGTGGATTAATCTCGATCATCGAGGCGTCGGTTTTCAGGAACGCGTCGTACAGCGTGGTCAGAAGCTTGGTGCACGACTTGATCTGGTTGCCGGAGAGCCCCAGGCCGAAGGCGATCTTGCGGCAGTGGAAGCCCTGGATGCCGGTGGCAGGGTCGATGCTCTGCAGCAGGATCTTCTCGGGCGTGTTGTGGGCGACATCCTCGATGTTCACGCCGCCTTCGGTGGACGCCATGATGGTCACGCGGCTCGAGGCGCGATCCACCAGCATCGACAGGTACAGCTCGCGGGCGATGTTGCAGCCGGCTTCGACATAGACGCGCTTGACCAGCTTGCCGGCGTCGCCGGTCTGAATCGTGACCAGCGTCTTGCCGATCATCTGGGCGGCGTTCTCTTTCACCTCGGGGACCGACTTGGCCAGCCGTACGCCGCCCTTGTCGCCCGAGTCCTTCTCCTTGAAGCGGCCCTTGCCGCGCCCGCCGGCATGGATCTGCGACTTGACCACGAACGGCGCCTTGCCCAGCCGCTCGGCCACCGCGGCGGCCTCGGCCGGCGTGTAGGCAACGCCGCCGTCGAGCACCGGCACGCCGAATTTTTTCAGAATCTGCTTGGCTTGATATTCGTGGATATTCATGCGGTCCCCTCCGCGCGGCGTCCGACCGTTGATGCGGCGGATCGCGATGGCATTGGGGCATTTATAGCACCCACCGCCCCGCGCGCAACCGAGCCGACTCGCCCAACGGATTGTTTCACAACGAAAAACGGCCGCCCCGGGGCACCGGGGCGGCCGCTTAGCAAAAGTCCGATCCGGTCTACTTGCCGAGGTTCGGGTCGATCTTCTTGCAGGCGTCGACCAGGCCGCGCACGGCCGCGACCGACTTGTCGAGCATGGCCTTTTCGTCGGCATTGAGCGTGATTTCCACCACGCGCTCGACCCCGCCCGCGCCCAGGATCACCGGCACGCCGACATAGATGTCCTTCAGACCGTAGGGGCCGTCGACATGCACCGCGCACGGCAACAGGCGCTTCTTGTCCTTGAGGTAGGCCTCGGCCATCTGGATGGCGGACGCCGCGGGGGCGTAGAAGGCCGAGCCGGTCTTGAGCAGGGCGACGATTTCGGCGCCGCCGTCACGGGTGCGCTGGACGATCTTGTCGATCCGCTCCTGGGTGCTCCAGCCTAGCTTGACCAGGTCGGGCACCGGGATGCCGGCGACGGTGGAATAGCGCGTCAGCGGCACCATGGTGTCGCCGTGGCCGCCCAGCACGAAGGCGGTGACGTCTTCCACCGAGACCTTGAATTCCTCGGCCAGGAAGTAACGGAAGCGCGCGCTGTCCAGGACGCCGGCCATGCCGACCACCTTGTTCTTGGGCAGGCCCGCGTACTCGCGCAGCGCCCAGACCATGGCGTCGAGCGGGTTGGTGATGCAGATCACGAAGGCATTGGGCGCGTGCTGCTTGATGCCCGCACCGACCTGGCTCATCACCTTGAGATTGATGCCCAACAAGTCGTCGCGGCTCATGCCCGGCTTGCGCGGAACACCGGCCGTGACGATGACCACGTCGGAGCCCTTGATCACCGAATAATCGTTGCCGCCGGTGTAGGCCGAGTCCTTGCCCTCGACCGGCGTCGACTCGGCGATGTCGAGGCCCTTGCCCTGGGGGATGCCCTCGGCGATGTCGAACAGGGCGACATCGCCCAGTTCCTTGAGGCCGATCAGATGGGCCAGCGTGCCGCCGATGTTGCCGGCGCCGACCAGGCCGATTTTTGCGCGTGCCATGTGGAGTTTCCCCTGTTGCGGAACGAAAGCGGAAGGCCCCCGGGGCTGGGCCCGGTGCGGGGCGGAAAAGCGCGCCGGTGGTAGCGTGAATCGCCCCGTCAGAGCAAGGGCGGCGGGCCGTTCGGGCGCCCGGTCTGGCCCCTGGTTTTTTGGCGCTGACCGCGTAACGTGCTGCTTCGCCAGCGCCGATGGGATGGAACCTGCCGACATGTCGACACGACGCGCGTTCGCCGCAATCGCCCTCGCCTTCGGGCTCGCCGCCTGTGCCGGCGGGCCGCAAACCGCCGGACCGTCGCGGACCGCAGAAACCCCGGTGCCGGTCGACCTGACCGAATTCGCGCTGGTCCGCACCGACGGCGGTGCGCGCGCGCCGAAAGCCGTGTCGGTGGACGAGGCCGCCGATGTGCTGAAGGATTACGACGTGATCTTCCTGGGCGAGATGCACCGCCATCCGGGCAACCACCTCGCCCAGATGCGGCTGTTCCGCGCCCTGCACGAGCGGGTGCCCGACCTCAGCCTGTCGATGGAGCAGTTCGAGCGCGACGTGCAGGACGTGGTCGACGAATACCTGGCCGGCGCCATCGGCGAGGAACCGTTCCGCAAGCGGGCACGGGCCTGGGACAACTATCCGGTCAGCTACCGGCCGCTGGTGGAATACGCCAAGACCCACAGGCTGCCGGTGATCGCCGCCGAAGCGCCGAACATGGTGATTCGTTGTGTCGGACAGGAAGGCCCTGAATTCCTGAACCGCATGAAGCCCGAGCAGCGCGGCTGGGCGGCGGCGCGGCTCGACCTGCGCGACGGCCCCTACAAGGACAAGTTCATGCGCTTCGCCGCCGCCGACGGCGGGCACGGCGAGGAGAAATCCGCCGGCGACTCAGCGCCCAAGGGCCCCAGCGCGGCGGCGCTGCGCAGCTTCGCCGCCCAGGTCACGCGCGACGACACCATGGCCGAGTCCATCTTCCTGCACCGGGTGAAGAACCCCGGGCGCACGGTGGTTCACCTGAACGGCAGCTTCCATTCGGAATCGTTCCTGGGCACCGCCGAGCGGCTGGCCGCGCGCGACCCGTCCTTGAGGATCGCCGTGGTCAACCCGATCGCCGCCCGCCTGGGACAAGGGACCGTGACCGCCGAGGACGCCAAGACGGGCACGTTCGTGCTGCTGATCGCGCCGCCGCCGAAAGGCTACGCCAGCATGGACGAGATGAAGGCCGCTATCGCCGAGCAGATGAAATTCCGCGATCAGAACAAGTGCGAGCTGTAACGGCCGTTCAGGCCAAGTGTCGCTGGCGCAGGTAGTCGGCGGCTTGCATCTCGATCAAGCGCAAGACCGTGCGCTGGAATTCAAAGCCGCCCGAGGCGCCCGAATAAAGCTCCTGCGGCGGCGCGGCGGCCGAGCACACCAGCATGCAACGATGTTCGTATAGCGCGTCGATCAGCGTGACGAAGCGACGCGCGGCGTCCTTGTTGTCCTCGCTCATGCGCGGGATGTCTTTCACGATCAGCGCGGCGAAGTGGACGCCGAGCGCGAGATAGTCGATCGGCCCAAGCGGGCGCTCGCACAGTTCGGCGAAGGTGAAGCGCGCCACACGGTGGGCCGCCGCCGGCACCTCGATGCGCCGGCCCTGCACCAACAGGTGATCGGGCTTGAGGGGTGATTCGTCGGTCAGGCGCGCCCAGGCCTGGTCGAGGGCGGCGTCGGCCGCGGGGCCGAGCGGGCTGTGGTAGACCGGCGAGCCGACAATGCGGCCGAGGCGGTAATCGAGCGTGCCCTCCAGCTGCAGGATGTCGAGCCGTTCTTTGATCAGATTGATGAACGGCACGAAGCGCTCGCGCTGCAGGCCGTCTTTATACAGGTCGTCGGGATAGCGGTTCGAGGTCGCGACCACGACGACATGCCGGTCGAACAGCTTCTGGAACAACCGGCCGACGATCATGGCGTCGGCGATGTCGCGCACTTCCAGCTCGTCGATGCACAGCAGCGTGGCGTGGTCGGCGATGCCGTCGGCCATGCCCGGGATCGGGTCGCCTTCCTGCGGGATCGGCATCTGGCGCAGGCGATGGATTTCCGCGTGGATGTCGCGCAGGAACGCGTGGAAGTGCACGCGCTGCTTCAATGGCGTCGGCGCGCCCTCGTAGAACATGTCCATCAGCATCGATTTGCCGCGACCGACCCCGCCGTAGAGGTACAGCCCGTGCAGCGCCGGCGCGTCTTCGTGCGGCTTGAGGCTGAAGCGCCGCATCCAACCCTTCTTGCCGTTGCGGGCGGCGGCGGAATAACCGATCAGCGACAGATGAAGGCTGTTGAGCTTCTGCGCCGCCAGTTCCTGGATCGGATCGCCGCGCAGTTTCCCCGCCGCCACCAGGGCGCGGTACTTGGCAAGCGGTCCCTCGGGGGGCGGACCTTCGGCAGGCGGACCTTCGGCAGTCATGGCCATGACGTGGGCGCACCGGGTGCGCGGCTACACCACGCGTTCGCGGCGGCGGGCGCGCCGCGCTCAGCCGTCGGAGTTGATCTTGGCGATCAGGTCCTGCAGCGTTTTTTCGGCCTGATCGTTGGGCACCTGGCAGGTCCCGGCGGCCTGGTGGCCGCCGCCGCCGTACTTCAGGCACAGCTCGCCCACGTTGGTCTTCGACGAACGATCGAAAATGGACTTTCCGATGGCGAACACGGTGTTCTGCTTCTTCAGGCCCCACATGACGTGGATCGAGATGTTGCACTGCGGGTACAAGGCGTAAATCAGGAAGCGGTTGCAGGCCCAGATCGTCTCCTCGTCGCGCAGGTCGAGAATCACCAGGTTCTTGTGCACCGACGAGCAGCGCTTGATCTGTTCCTTGGCCTTGGCCTCGTGCTCGACGTACAGGTCGACGCGCTCGACCACGTCGGGCAGCAGCAGGATCTGGTCGATGGGGATTTCGACGCACTTATCGATCAGCTCCATCATCAGCTGGTAGTTGGAAATGGTGAACTCGCGGAAGCGCCCCAGGCCGGTGCGGGCGTCCATGATGAAGTTCATCAGGTCCCAGCCCTGGGGGTTGAGCACTTCCTGCTTGTTGAACTGGGCGGCGTCGCCCTTGTCGACCGCGGCCATCAGGTCGTCGGAGATACGCGGCAGCTTCTTTCGGCCGCCGAAAAAGTCGTACACCACGCGCGCCGCCGAGGGCGCCTTGGGGTCGATGATGTGGTTGTCCTTTTCGCCCACCCGCATGGTTTCCGACAGGTGATGGTCGAAAGCGACCCGCACACCCTCGACGTAGGGCAGATTGGTGGTGATGTCGCGGTTGGAAATCTCGATGACACCGTCCTGCATGTCTTTCGGATGGACGAACTTGATTTCATCGATCAGCTTCAGTTCCTTGAGCACGGCAGCGCAGACCAGCCCGTCGAAGTCGCTACGGGTGACCAGACGGAACTTCTTGCCTTCTTTGAAAAGGTCTTCGGCCTTGACGGGCATAATCGAGACTCCCCTCGACAACGGTGCGTTGGGGTTGAAAGATAAACAGGTGCCGGGGGTGTGACAACGGCTCAATCGCACCGATTTCGGCAGGGTTGACAACAGCTTGATGCGCGGCGGTGCGGCTGCGCGCGAGGCTTCGGGACAGGCTCGCCATGGCGAATCAGCGACATCCTTCGCGTGCCGCGCTGGCGCTGCTGGCGGCGGTCGCGGCGGCGGCGGCGGGCTGCGCCGGCGCGCCGTACGTCGATTCCCGGCGCGAGGCCGGTCAGACCGCGGCCGTCGGCACCTCGACGCCCGACCGGGTGGCGATCTGCTACTCCGATAGCGCGACCACGCCGCAAGCCCTGCTGCAGATGGCCGACGCGGAATGCGCCAAGACCGGACGGCGGGCGCGCTTCGACCGTCAGGACAAGTTCAGCTGCGCGCTGCGCGCCCCGACGCGGGCGTACTTCCGGTGCGTGTCGGGTTAAGGAGGCGGACGATGAATCACCTGGCGAAGGTTGTGGCGGGATTGGCGGCGCTGGCCGTGCCGGGCGCGGTTCACGCCCAAGCGTCCGCCGCCTGCGACGGGCCGGGGCACATGCTGATCATGGGCGGCACCGAGGACCCGGCGAAGGTTTCGCCCGAGGCGCTGGAACGCAACAAGGGCTACGGCCCGGCGGTGCAGGCGCTGATCGCCGAGTACGGGGCGCGCTACATCGTGCGCGGGCGCGTGGCGCATGTGGTCGAGGGCGCCTGGCCGGCGTGGAAGGGCGTGGTGACCTCGACCTGGCGCTGCCGGCAGGACGGCCAGGCGTTCTGGCATTCGGACAAGTACCAGAACGATGTGAAGCCACTGCGGCGCGGCGCATCGACCTATCGTGTCGCCATGTTCGGCCCGCCCGTGAAGAACAAGGCCGAGACCGGGCAATGGACTGCCGAGGGCGGACCGTCAGCGCGTGGCGTGGCGTGCGACGCGCCGATCTATCTGCTGGTCACCGCGACCGCGCGCGATCCGGACAAGCTCGCCGCCTATCGCCGGGCGCTCAGCGAGTCGGGCCTGATGTTCGCCTACGGCGCGGTGGACGTGTTGTTCGGCCCGCCGGCCGAAGTGCTGGAGGGCGACTGGCCGGAAAACTTCAGCGCCAAGCTGACGCGCTTCCCGTGCCGGGCAGCGTTCGAGGCATTCTACGCCTCGGCGGACTACACCACCAGGTTCAAGCCGATGCGCGACGGCGCGGCGGACTTCGACGTGGTGCTGGTGGACGCCGTGAAGTAAACGGGCGCTCAGGCCGCCTTGAGCGTGATGCGGCCCCTGCGGCGAACGGCGGGCTTCGACCGGACGACGATCTCGATGTCGCGGTTGAGCGCGTTGAGCAATCCCATGAGTTTCTCGAGCGAAAATCCGTCGATCTTGTAGTTGCGGATCAGCGATACCTTCGATTGCGGCAGCCCCAGGACTTTTCCGGCGGCGCTTTGCTTCAACTTGCGCGCATCTACAGCCTTGTTGATTTGAATCGCCAGAAAAACCTTCGCGGCGATCTCCTCGGCGTCGGGAAACCCAAGGTCGGCCAAAACATTCGTCGTGCCACGCACGATGCGAACTTTAGTCATTGTTCATTTCCTTTCCAATCAGGGCGCTATAGTCGGCCTGAGCCGCCTTCAAGCGGATTCGGATCAACTCGACGTCGAGCAATGGAGTCGCCGCGCCTGACTTCGACTTCTTCTTGAATGCGTGCAGCACATAGACCCGATACTTGAACTTCACCGCATATACCGCGCGATACGCGTCCCCGAAGTGCGACTCGACAAGTTCGAAAACTCCAGGGCCAAGTCCTTTCCAGGGTTTGGATGAACGCGCCACGCCGCCGTATTGGGCGATCAAGAGGGCGCGGCCCATATCTCGCTGCACGGCGGCCGGAAATTCAGCGTAGCGCCGCTTGGCGTCACCGACCCAATCGAGCGGCACTGGCCTGGGAACGCCATCGACATCCATGAACTGATTATACCACAATGGGTATGGTCGTGTCGAGTCAGCGGCGGACCGAAGCGAAGTCGCCGATTCTTGACTTGGGAGGGGCTCGGCCCGATCAGCCCTGCCGCTCGACCATCTTCATCTTGATGTCGGCGATGGCCTTGGCGGGGTTGAGGCCCTTGGGGCAGGTCTGCGTGCAGTTCATGATAGTGTGGCAGCGGTAGAGCTTGAACGGGTCTTCGAGCGCATCCAGGCGATCGCCGGTAGCTTCGTCGCGGCTGTCGTTGATCCAGCGCGCGGCCTGCAGCAGGATCGCCGGGCCCAGGTAGCGGTCGCCGTTCCACCAGTACGACGGACACGAGGTGGAGCAGCAGAAGCACAGAATGCATTCCCACAGCCCGTCGAGCTTGGCGCGTTCCTCGGGGGACTGCTTGCGCTCGGCATTGGGCGGTGCGGGCGTGTCGGCCTTCATCCATGGCTCGATCGAGGTGTACTGGGCGTAGACGTGGGTCAGGTCGGGCACCAGGTCCTTGATCACCGGCATGTGCGGCAGCGGATAGACCTTGACGTCGCCTTTGCACTCCTCGATCGGCTTCAGGCAGGCCAACGTATTCCGGCCGTCGATATTCATGGCGCACGACCCGCAGATGCCCTCGCGGCACGACCGGCGCAGGGTCAGGGTCTGGTCCATCTCGTCTTTGATCTTGAGCAGCGCGTCCAACACCATCGGCCCGCAGCTGTCCATGTCGACGTCGTAGGTGTCGAGCCGCGGATTGTCGCCGCTGTCGGGATCGTAGCGGTAGACCTGGAAGCGGCGCGTGGTCTTGGCGCCGGCGGGCGCGTTGTGCTGGCGGCCCGGCTGAACTTGCGAATTCTTCGGCAGCGTCAATTCGACCATGGAACCCTCTTCGGACCTTAATACACCCGCGCCTTGGGCGGGATGTACTTCACTTCATCGGTGAGCGTGTAGGTGTGCACCGGGCGGTAGTCGAGCTTCACGTTGTAGCCGTCGTCGATCCACGCCAGCGTGTGCTTCATCCAGGTGTCGTCGTCGCGGTTGGGATAATCTTCGTGCGCGTGGGCGCCGCGGCTTTCGTGGCGGGCCTCCCCTCCTGCAATCGTGGCCAGCGCGCACGGCATCAGGTTCTCCAGTTCCAGCGCCTCGATCAGGTCGGTGTTGAACACCAGGCTGCGGTCGGACACGCGCAGGTCTTTCAGGCTGGCGGCGATCTCGCCCATCTTGGCCAGGCCCTCTTTCAGCGTTTTCGCGGTACGGAACACCGCAGCGTCGTTCTGCATGGTGCGCTGCATGCTCTTGCGGATCGCCGCCGTGGTCAGCGACCCGTTGGCGTTGCGCACGCGGTCGAGGCGGGACAGCGCCAGGTCGGCGGCGTCGCGCGCCAGCGGGCGGTGCGGCGTGCGCGGCTTGATCAGGTCCTTGGCGCGCAGGGCCGCCGCACGGCCGAACACCACCAGGTCCAACAGCGAGTTGGTGCCCAGCCGGTTGGCGCCGTGCACCGACACGCACGCCGCCTCGCCCACCGCCATCAGGCCGGGGATGACGGCGTCGGGGTTGCCGGGTTGCGGGCGGATGACCTCGGCCATGTAGTTGGTGGGAATTCCGCCCATATTATAGTGCACGGTCGGCAGCACCGGGATCGGCTGCTTGGTGGCGTCGACGCCGGCGAAGATTTTCGCGGTCTCGGTGATGCCGGGCAGGCGCTGCCACAACACTTCGGCGCCCAGATGCTCGAGGTGCAGAAGAATGTGATCCTTCTCGGGCCCGACGCCGCGGCCTTCGCGGATTTCCATGGTCATGGAGCGCGAGACCACGTCGCGCGAGGCAAGGTCCTTGGCGGTGGGCGCGTAGCGCTCCATGAAGCGCTCGCCTTCCGAATTGGTCAGGTAGCCGCCCTCGCCTCTTGCGCCTTCGGTGATCAGCACGCCGGCGCCGTAGACGCCGGTGGGATGGAACTGCACGAACTCCATGTCCTGCAGGGGCAGGCCGGCGCGGGCGATCATGCCGTTGCCGTCGCCGGTGCAGGTGTGCGCCGAGGTGCACGAGAAATAGGCGCGCCCATAGCCGCCGGTGGCGAACACGGTCATGTGCGCCTTGAAGCGGTGAATGGTGCCGGTGGCCATGTCGAGCGCCACCACGCCGCGGCAGCCGCCGTCGTCCATCATCAGGTCGATGGCGAAGTACTCGACGAAGAACTCGGCGTTGTACTTCAGGCTCTGCTGGTAAAGCGTGTGCAGAATCGCGTGACCCGTGCGGTCGGCGGCGGCGCAGGCGCGCTGCACCGGCGCCTCGCCGAAGTTGCGCATGTGGCCGCCGAACGGGCGCTGATAAATCTTGCCGTCGGGCGTGCGCGAGAACGGCACGCCGTAGTGCTCCAGCTCGTACACCGCGGGGATCGCCTCGCGGCACATGTACTCGATGGCGTCCTGATCGCCCAGCCAGTCCGATCCCTTGACGGTGTCGTACATGTGCCAGACCCAGTTGTCCTCGGCCATATTGCCCAAGGCAGCGCCAACTCCGCCTTGCGCGGCGACGGTGTGGCTGCGGGTCGGGAACACCTTGGTGACGCAGGCGGTTTTCAATCCGTGCTGAACCATGCCGAAGGTGGCGCGCAGGCCGGCGCCGCCGGCGCCGACCACCACGACGTCGTACTCATGATCGACGATGGTGTAGGCGGAGGGAATGGAGACCATGGGAGATCAGCGTCCGAACGCAACAAGAAGAATGGAAACGACCGACAGGGCGGCGAGGCCGGCGCAGGCCAGCTTGACCGCGACGATGCTGGCTACGCGCAGGCCGTGATCGGCGACGTAATCCTCGATCACCACCTGGATGCCCAGCGCGGCGTGGTGAAACGACACCGCGGCCACCAGCGCAAGCAGCGTGGCGTTGACGGGCGAGCCGAGCCAGGCGGTGAAGCCGGCGTGGTCGGCGCCGGCCAGGCCCGCCAGCGAAAAGATGAACCACAGCGACAAGGGCACCAGCGCCACCGCGGTCAGGCGCTGCACCCACCAGTGATGGGCGCCCTGCTTGGCGGACCCGAGGCCGCGGGCGCGGCCGAGCGGGGAACGGAGCGAAGGTTGCGGCGCGGTCATGCGGTCCCCCGTCACACCGCCGCCAGCCAGGCGACGGCAGTCAGCGCGATCGCCGCGGCGATGACGATCTTGTCCGAGCGCTGCGCCTGGGCGATCTCGAAGCCCTTGCCGGCGTCCCAAAACAAGTGACGCACGCCGTTGCACAAGTGGAACGACAGCGCGAATGAGAAGCCGAACAGCACCAGCAGGCCGAACCACGAGCCGATGACGGCGGACGCCGTGGCATAGGCGTCCGGACCGGTCGCAGCGGCGGCCAGCCACCAGGCCAGCAGGACCAGCCCCAGGGCCAGCCCGACGCCGGTGATGCGATGGGTGATCGACAGCAGCGCCGTCAGCGGCAAGCGGTAGACCTGCACATGCGGCGACAGCGGCCTGGCGGTGGCTTTTGCGCTGGGCGGCATGGCGGGCTAACCCCCTCTGCTTCTTGCTGAATTAGGCGTTCGCCGGGATCTGCGCGAACGCGTCGATAGGTGTAGTCCCGCCCCGATTTGAAGTCAAACCCGGCACGGTTAGGATGCACGTGAACTCATAATCGGGAGGGGACCCATGACGATGAACCTGGTTTCGATCACACGCGTGCGCGTAGCGGCGGCGGCAATCGCCCTGGCGGCCTGGGCTTACGCAGCGGGCGCGGCGGCGCAGACCGCGCCGGCGGCGGCCGAGAACACCGGCCCGAACAAATCCATCACCCGCTGGGCCGAGGGGTCGTACATCTATCGCGGCGACAACGGCGCGCGCGAACGGGGCACCGAGAACTTCCGCTTGAACGTGCATCCCGACGGCACGCGCACGTTGATCATGTGGCACGACCTCTACGCCCGGAACATCCAGTACACGGTGGTGCTGCGTACCGCGGCCGATTTCCGCCCGCTGCAGGCCTTCGCCAATTACTGGAGCGAGAACGGCTACAAGGGCTCGATCCTGGTCACGCTGAACGGCGAACGGCTGCACGCGGTGTCGACCGGGCCCAACGGCATGGTGACGCAGGATCTGACGGTCCCGCGCAACATCTCGATCGGCTCGCATCCGGTGTCGGGTGACGGCTGGCACGGCTGGTACATCGACGAGAAGGCCAAGGGCGTGCAGGAAAGCGGCGTGATCTACGGCATCGAGTCCGGCGGCGACCTGACCAAGCCGGCGCTGGGCGCGTTGCGCCCGCAGAAGTTCGAGGTGTTGGGGACCGAGAAGATTACGGTTCCGGCCGGCACGTTCGAGGCCCAGAAGCTGCGGATCGCCGGCACCAGCGAGGCGTGGATCATGGGCCCGGACAAGATTCTGCTGCGCATGGCCAACGCCCGCGGCCAGGATTATGTGCTGGCCACCTACAAGTCGGGCGACAATGCGAAGAAGAATTGAGATGCGGTCGTTCCTTGCCCTCGCCCTCGCGGCGGCGCTGACCACCACCGACGGCGTTCGCGCCCAAAACGTGACCGAGCCCGCGCCGACGATCGGCGGGGCCAACGCCAACGTGGTGCGCGGCGCCAAGGGCACTGTGGTCTACAAGGTGTTGAGCACCGGCGCGATGCTGGGCGGGGAAAATTGGAACCTGACGGTGCACCCCGACGGCAGCCGCACCATGCAGGCACTCAACCGCTATGGCAGCCCCGGCGTGCAGCGTCACGTGACACTGCGCGTCGATGCGCGCTTCCGCCCGCTGGAAGCGTACCTGCTGTACTGGGTGGGCGGCGTGTGGCGCGGGTCGGGCTACTTCACCGTGGCGGGCGACACACTGACGGCGGTGGCCAATACGCCCAACGGCCGGCTGAGCCACGCGCTGACCGTGCCTGAGAACTTCTCATTCATTCCCCACCCCCTGTCCACCGACGCCTGGCACATGTGGTACTACGACAAGGCCAAGGGGGGCGCGCAGACCATCACCGTCTACGACATGCCGGGCGGCGCCGACGGGCCGCAGGCGCTGCTGGGCAGCATGTACACCCAGAGCCTGACGTTCGTCGGCCGCGAGCGCGTCACCACGCCGGCCGGCACCTTCGACACCGAGCACTACAAGATCGACGACGCAGTCGACATCTACGTCACCGGACCCGATGCGATCATGGTCAAGTTCGTGTGGACCCCGGCCGACCGGGTTTACGAGCTGGTCAAGCTGGAGCCGCCGCCGCAGTAAGCCGCGCTCAGTCTTTCGGTTTCGGTGTGCCGGACGAGCCGGCCAGAATGCCGCCGTCGATGGTGATCTCGCTGCCGGTGATGTAAGTGGCCTCGTCCGAGGCCAGCAGCACCGCCACCGCCGCCACTTCCTCCGGCCGGCCGAAGCGCTTGAGCGGGGTGTCGGCGACGAATTCGGCCATGCGCGCGGCGCGATCGGGGCCGTCGCCCAGCATCGGCTCCCACATCGGCGTCAGCACCGCGGCCGGGTGAATGGAGTTGCAGCGGATGTTCAGGCCTTCCTCGGCGCAGTACAGCGCCACGGTCTTGGAGTGGTTGCGCACCGCGGCCTTGGACGACGCATAGGCCGCCGCGCGCGGGATGCCGACCAGGCCCGAGCGCGAGGACATGTTGATGATCGAGCCCTGCCCCTTCGCCCGCATGGCGCGGATGGCGTGCTTGCAGCCCAGGAACACGCCGTCGAGGTTGGTGGCATGAACCGCGTGCCAATCGGCCAGCGTGGCGTGTTCGGGGTCGTGGACGGCGTGCCCGCCCTCGAAGCCGGTGACGCCGGCATTGTTGACCAGCACATCCAGGCGGCCTTCGCGCGCCAGCACACCGTCGATCACCCGCACCCAGCCGGCTTCGTCGCGCACGTCGAGCGGCTCGAACCGGGCGCGGTTGCCCAATGCGGCGGCGGTGCGCGGGCCCAGTTCGGCGTCGACATCGGTGACGACGACGATGGCGCCCTCGGCCGCGAAGGCCTGGGCGATGGCCGCGCCGATGCCGCGCGCCGCCCCGGTGATCAGTGAAACCTTGTCGTCCAGTCTGCCCATGACGCTGCCTCGTCGCACTGTCGGGGTATTTAGGGCCGCCCGCCCGTCGCGACCAGTTTCATATCGGTGAATTCCGGGCTTGTCACAGCTTTCGCGGCGCGGCCTTGCCCCGGGATGGCGATGGACATACATCGCAGCCAGGGTCGATAATCGCGTCACCCACCCCGTCACACCCCGCGCCGTCGCGTTCGGCGAAGTCCTGGAGGCCGCCCATGACCGAGAACGTCAACCACGACATGAAGGTGGATTACACCCGTGATGAAGTCTCTCGCCAGCACTTCGTGGTGGGCATGCGCAATTATGTGCTCAACAACCTGGCCGCCAACCTGCGCACGGTTTACGAGCGCAAGGTCGAGCCCGACTTCGTGCGCGCCAAGCAGCGCAAGCCCAAAGACGGCCCGGAAGTGCACAAGGCGATGAAGGGCGAGACGCTGTTCAAGTACTATTCCAACCTGCGCTGCAATACCCAGGAAGCGGTGTGGCGCAGCGTCATCCCCGGCGTCGAGCGCCAGGCCGAGGAACTGGCGACGCGCGCGCGCGTGCTCGGCCAGTCGACCGAAAAAGCCCGCGGCACGCTCGAGATCAATCCCGGCTTCACGGTGCCGCGCTACGTGTCCGAGCTGGACGTGCACCTGATGCCCGGCAGCTACCACGAGGAGCACATCCCCGGCGACGTGAGCCAGGGCGCCATCTTCGACAACGGCCTGTCGGTGTTCGCCATGGGCTTGTTGGGCCCGCGCATGGACGACATCACCCAGTCCGTTTCAACCTACTTCAAGCTGCGCAACCCCGATTTCAAGCCGACGCGCATCTTGGACATGGGCTGCACGCTGGGCCATTCCACGCTGCCGTGGAAGGACCGCTACCCCGAGGCCGAGGTGGTCGGCATCGACGTCGGCGCGCCCTCGGTGCGCTATGCCCACGCCCGCGCCCAGAGTTACGGCGTGACCGCGCACTTCGCCCAGAAGGACGCCGAGTTCACCAATTACCCGGACGAGAGCTTCGACATCATCTATTCGTGCATGTTCCTGCACGAGGTGCCGGGCAAGAGCATCCGCAACATCTTCAAGGACGCGCACCGGATGCTGAAGCCGGGCGGCGTGATGATCCACTACGAGCTGCCGCCAAACAACATGATGACACCGTACGACGGCTTCTATCTGGACTGGGACGCCTACTATAACAAGGAGCCGTTCTACAAGCCGTTCCGCGACATGGACCCGCGCGAGGAATGCGCCCGCGCCGGCTTCGGCGAGAAGGCCTTCTTCAACTACGTCGCGCCCAGCCTGAATTTCTACGGCGAGGACGCGCTGAAAAAGGCGGTCAAGGACGACAAGGCCGCCGCCGACAGCAACGTCGGCCGCTTCGCCGACGGGGTGAAGTGGTTCACCTTCGGCGCCTGGAAGCACTGAGACCAGCCCGACGCACCCAGGACGCGCCCGCGATGTTCGCCAAGAAGATCAAGAAGCCCACCACCAAGCTGCGCTATTCGGTCAAGGGCAAGCACATCAAGTTCTTCGACGCGCAAGGCGTCGACGAGCTGGTGTCGATCACCATGACGCTGGCGCAGGAGCTGTGGGTGGTGAAGGAACGCCTGGCCACGGTCGAGGCGGTCGCCGCCAAGAAGGGCGTGGTGCTGAACGACGAGGTCGAGGGCTATGCCTTCACCGCCGATCAGCGCGCCGCGCTCGAGGACGAAAAGCGCGCCTTCATCGACCGCATCTTCTTCACCCTGCGCGAACAGGCGGAAGCGCTGGACGTGCCGGCCGAGGAACCCGAACCGCCGGCGGTGCCGTAGATCGCGGGCTATTTCTCCGGCACGCCGGGCCACTTTTCGGGGCGGTCGCCGGCGTCGGCGCGGGCCAGGTCCCATTCGATCAGGTTGATCTTCTCGCCGTCGGGGCCGCGGATGGTCATCTCGCGCTGCTTGACGTGGCCGCGCACGCGCAAGGCCACGGGCGCGGCGACAATGGTCAGGCCGCGCTTCCTGGCCTGTTCGTAGACCGGGTCGAGGTTGTCGCAGTAGAACACCATGCAAAGCTCGCCGATGTTGGAGCTGGCGTTGGCGCGCTGAATGTTGGGCGGCGCGGGGTTCTTGACCTCGAACAGACCGACCATGCCGTAGGCCGGCTTGCCCGGCACCTTCAGGATGCACACCCGCGTGGTGACGGTGTCGGGCATGCCGATCAAGGCGTGCATGTTGCCGCCGGTCGCGACGCCTTCGCTGTAGACCTCGGTCAGGCCGAGCACGGCGGTGTAGAATTCGCGGGATGCGTCGAGGTCCGAGACCATCAACGCCGCGCGGACCATCTGGCTGACGGGCATGTGCGATTCTCCTTCGGTCAGGCCGCGGCGCGGGCGGGCAATGCAAAGGCCTGCGCGATCAGCTCGTAGGAATGCAGGCGCGCGGCGAAGCTGTGGCAGATGGTGACGATCATCATCTCGTCGACCCCGTGTTCGGCGGCCATGTGTTCAATGTCCTTCTTGACGGATGTGGGGTCGCCGATGATGGCGCCGCTCTTGGACCGCTCGGCGATGCGCCGTTCGAGCGGCGTGTAGGGGTAGGCCTCGGCCTCTTCCGGCGTCGGATAGGGCCCCAGCGCGCCCTGTTCCAGCATCACCCGCCACAGTCCGCGGCTGAGGGCGAGCCGCTCGGCCTGGGCCTTGGTGTCGGCGCAAATGGCGCCCACGCACAGCGCCGCGCGCGGTGCCTTGAGCGTATCGGACGGCTGAAAGTCGGTCATGTAGTCGGCGATGATCTGGCGCGCGCCGTGGGCGTTGATGAAGTGGGCGAACGCGAACGGCAGACCGAACATGGCCGCGAGCTTGGCGCTTTCCGCCGACGAGCCCAAGAGCCACAATTCCGGCGGCTGCGGCGGGCGCGGGGTGACCTTGACCTTGGCGAGCGCGGCGTTGGCCGGGGCCGAGCCGGTGATGAACGCCTTCAGGTCGAGCACTTTGGTCGGGTAGTACTCGACCCCGATCTCCGAGCCGTACTGCATGGCGATGGTGGTGAGATGGTCGCCGCCCGGCGCGCGCCCCAATCCCAGGTCGATGCGGCCCGGATACATGGTGGCGAGCAGCGCGAAGTTCTCGGCCACCTTGAGCGGGCTGTAGTGGCTGAGCATCACCCCGCCCGAGCCGATGCGCATGGTGCGCGTGGCCGCGGCGACGCGGGCGATCAGGATCTCGGGCGCGCAGCCGGCCAACCCCTCGGTGCCGTGGTGTTCCGCCAGCCAATAGCGGTGATAGCCCAGTTTCTCGGTCGCCTGGGCGAGCGCGACGGTTTCCTCGATGGCCTGCAGCGCCGTGCCGCCCGAGCGCACCGGCGATTGGTCGAGCACGGAGAGTGCGAGCGCCATCAGGCGGCCCCGACCTGCTCCAGCGCGGCGATCATCGCGGCCTGGGCGAGCAGGCGCTCGGCCTCCTGCACATGCAGCACCTCCACCAGCCGCCCGTCGAGCACGGTGACGCCGGCGCCGTTCTCCCGTGCTTGGGCATGGGCCGCGACAATGCGCCGGGCGCGGTCGATCTCGGCCGCGCCGGGCCCGAACGCGGCATTGGCGGCGGCGATCTGCTTGGGGTGGATCAGCGTCTTGCCGTCGAAGCCGAGCATGCGGCCCTGGCGGCAGGCGGCGTCAAGGCCGGCGTCGTCGTCCAGGTCGACGTGCACGCCGTCGAGGATGAATAGGCCGTAGGCGCGCGCGACCAGGATGCAGTGCTGGATGGCGCCCAGCATCGGCGCGCGATCGGCCGGGTGAGCGCAATGCAGGTCTTTCGCCAGATCGGCGGTGCCGACGCACAGGCCGGCCAGCCGCGGCGAGGACTGCGCCACCTCGCGCGCGTTGAGCACGCCGAGCGGAGTTTCCATCATCGCCCACACGGCCAGCGTGGACGGCGCACCCGCCGCCGACAGCCAATCGGCGACCACGCGCACGTCGTCGGCGGTGTTCACCTTGGGCAGCACCAGACCGTCGGCGCCGGAGCCGACCACCGCCAGCACGTCGTCATGGCACCACGCCGTGTCGCGGGCATTCACGCGGATCATCACCTCGCGCCGGCCGTAGGCGCGCGACTGCACGGCGGCGACGGCGGCGGCGCGGGCAGGAACCTTCTGGTCGGGCGCGTCGGCATCTTCCAGGTCGAAGATCAGCCCGTCGGCCGGCAGCGACCTGGCCTTGTCGAGGGCGCGGGGGTTTGAGGCCGGCATGTACAGCATGCTGCGGCGCGGACGGTGGCTGCGGGCGGGCGCGGACATGAGGTGCGGCAGTCGGTTGCGATCGAGCCGACTTGATAGCCGACGCGGACGGCGAAGGCCAGAACCGGGCATCGCCCACGCCGCGCTTGCGTTGACTTGCGCCCGACGCCACCTTGAACCTCCGCGCCCCGGCTTGCCCTCCTCCTCGACTCCGCTCGCCCGTTCCAATGTTCCCCGCGTACCCGTTCGACCTTGCGTTGCTGAAGGGCCTGATCGCCGGCTTCGCCATGGCCGCGCCCATCGGCGCGGTCGGCATCATGTGCATCCGCCGGGCGATCACTTTCGGCGTGGGCCGCGCGCTAGTCCCCGGCCTGGGCTCGGCCTTGGCCGATGCGATCTTCGGCGCCGCCGCCGGCCTGGGCCTGACGGTGATCAGCGCCTTCGTCGTCGCGTACGAGGCGGCCATCGGCCTGGTCGGCGGGCTGATCGTGCTGGGCGTGGGCGTGGCCACCTATCTCGCGCCGGTGCGCACGGACGTGGAAACCCGGGCGCCGGGCGACCGCCGCAAGGACATCGCGCGGGCGTTCTCGATGTCGATCGCCAACCCGGCCACCATGCTGGGCGCGCTGGGCATCTTCGCCGCCTTCGGGCCGATCGACCCGGCCGAAGCGCCCGGCGACGCCGCCGCGCTGGTGGGCGGGGTGTTCGCCGGCTCGATGCTGTGGTGGCTGGTGCTGGCCACGACGGCGCGCGCGCTGAAAGACCGCTTCGTCACCGGCGCGCTGCCGCGGTTGAACAGGATCGAAGGCCTCATCATCGGAGCTTGCGGCGCGGCCATTCTGGCGGTGTCCGTGGCGGCGTGGGACAGTGGCCCGTGGTCGGGGTAATCGCGCAGGATGGCTGGACTGACGACCTGAAGGCGGCGGTGCGCCGCTTTCAGGCGGGGCTGTACGCCCAGGCCGGGGTTCAGCTGCTGGAGATCCTCAAGCGCGCGCCCGACGATGCCGATGCGCGGTATTTCTTCCGGCTGGTCGAGCGGCGGCTTCGGCCGGTCCAGCCCGCCGCCAAGCCGACGCTGATCTGGCAGTTCCCGCCCGATGCGGCGTGGGAGACCGACTGGCTGCGCGGCCTGCTCGGCCCGCTGTGCGGCGCGGAAACGGTCGACAACACCTGGAGCGCGGTGGCCGACCCGATGATCGTGGTCGACAACCGGCTGGTGCCGGAAAAAGCGCCCTACTACCGGCAGGCCTTCGAGCGCGGCGCGCGGATCATCCTGATCCACTTAAGCGACGAGGCGTTCAAGGACGACCTGGGGGCATATCGCTACTGCGATGCGGTGATCCGCAATTATCGTTCCGAACTGCTGGCGGAGCTGTCGGGCGTATTCTTCCTGCCGCTGGGTCCCAAGTCCGGGTTCGCGGCGACGGGTGACGGCGCCAAGCCGGCATCGGCGCGCCGCCATGCGTGGGCGTTCGCCGGCGATGCCCGGAAGCTCACCCGCGGTCCGATGCTGGAGGAAATGGCGAAAGCCGCCCCGGGGTTCACGCACCTGACCTCGGATTTCGGCAGCGCCGACGCCTTGCCCACCGCCGAGTACCGCGCGCTGTTGGACGATACGGTGTTCGCCCCCTGCCCCGCCGGCTGGTCGAACCTGGAGTCGTTCCGCGTCTACGAAGCGCTGGAGGCCGGCTGCATCCCGATCGTCGAGCGGCGGGCGAACTTCGACTACTTCACGCAGCTGCTGGGCCCGCACCCGATGCCCACGGTGGTGGACTGGCGCGACGGCGCGGACCTGATGCGCGGGCTGTTGGGCACGGGCGAATTGGAACCCCTGCGCCGGCGCTGCGCGGACTGGTGGCGCGCCTACACGCCGCAATTGACGCGCGAGGTCGGTGAATTTGTGGCAAGAGCCCTCGGGCAAGCACCAAGCCGTCACCCTCGGGCGTGACCCGAGGGTCCAGGGAACCCAACGCGCGGGGTGCGGGCGGCCCTGGGTCCTCGGATCAAGTCCGGAGACGACGGTTTTCTACGCGCTGACGCTCAGGTGGTCGCGCACCAGCACTTCGGCGATCTGGATGGCGTTGAGCGCGGCGCCCTTGCGCAGATTGTCGGCGACGATCCACATCGACAGACCGTTCGGTACGCTGTGGTCCTTGCGGATGCGCGAGACGTAGACCGCGTCCTCGCCAGTCACTTCCACCGGCGTCACATATCCCTCGTCGGCGCGATGATCGACCACCGACACGCCCGGCGCCTTTTTCAACAGCTCGCGGGCGGCGCGATCGGTGATCGGCTTCTCGGTCTCGATGTTCACGTACTCGGCGTGGCCGACGAAGGTGGCCACGCGCGCGCAGTTGGCGTGCACCTTGATGTCGGGGCCGAGGATCTTGTTGGTCTCCACCACCATCTTCCACTCCTCCTTGGTGGCGCCGTCGTCGAGGAAGATGTCGATGTGCGGAATGACGTTGAAGGCGATCTGCTTGGTGAACTGCGACTTCGTCTCGAGCGGGGCCTGGTTGGCGTAGATGCCCTTGGTCTGGTTGAACAGCTCGTCCATGGCCGCCTTGCCCTTGCCCGAGGTCGACTGGTAGGTCGACACCACGATGCGCTTGATCGTGAAGGCGTCGTGCAGCGGCTTCAGCGCCGTGACCATCTGGATGGTCGAGCAGTTGGGGTTGGCGATGATGCCCTTCTTGGTGTAGCGGGCGATCGCCTCGGGGTTCACTTCCGGCACGACGAGGGGAACATCCGGGTCCATGCGGAAGTGGCTGGTGTTGTCGATCACCACGCAGCCGGCCTTGGCCGCGCGCGGCGCATGCAGCGCCGATACCTTCGCGCCCGGGGACGACAGCGCGATGTCGACGCCCGCGAAATCGAAGGTCTCAAGGTTCTGGACCTGCAGCACCTCGTCGTCGCCGAACGAGACCTGCGCGCCGATCGAGCGCGCCGAGGCGAGCGGGATCACCTTCGACACCGGAAAGCGGCGATCATAGAGGGTTTGCAGCATCTCGCGGCCGACGTTGCCGGTGGCGCCGATCACGGCGACGACATAACCATCGCGACGGGAGGGCCGACTTGGCGTCGGGGTGGCGGTATCGGGCATGGCGAAAATCCTCGATGCGGGAGCCGGGCGACGCGCCGTTGCGCTTCTGCCCCCTCAAAAGGTGCGGCAAACTACGCTCGGCGCTGGCGCGGCGCAAGCCGCCGACCGGGCGTGCGAAAGGATTCGGGCATGAGCGAAAAAATCAGCGATTACAACGCGTTCTGGCCCTATTACCTGCGCGAGCACGCCAAGCCCGCGACCCGCGCGCTGCACTACGTGGGCACGGGCCTCGCGCTTGTCTTCCTGCTCGAGGCCCTGACCGGTGAGCCCTGGGCGATCCTGCGCGCCGCGATCGCCGGCTATGCCTTCGCCTGGATCGGCCACTTCTTCGTCGAGAAGAACCGCCCGGCCACCTTCACCTATCCGCTGTGGTCGCTGGCCAGCGACTTCCGCATGTTCGGGCTGTTCGTGACCGGGCGCCTGGGCCCGCACTTGGAACGGGCGGGGGTGAGGTGAAGTGGAAGCGGCAGATTCAATACGCGTGTTCCTCGTCACGCTCGATCTGCTCGGGGCGTTCGCGTTTGCGATCAGCGGGGCAAGCGCCGGCATCGATCGCAAGCTGGATATTTTCGGGATTCTGGTGCTGTCTTTTGTGGCGGCGACTTTCGGCGGCATCGCGCGCGACTTGCTGATCGGAGCGGTTCCGCCGGCGGCCATCGCCAGTGTCCACTATTTGGCGGTTTCACTGTTTGCCGGCCTCGCAACTTTTATCTGGTATCCGACGATCAGAAGGTTGCGAAACCCCGTCCTGCTCTTCGACGCCATCGGGTTGGCGTTCTTCGTGGTCGTCGGCACACAGAAGGCCTTGGCATTCGGCCTGGATCCCGCGATGGCCGCGATCTTGGGGATGCTGACCGGCATCGGCGGTGGGGTCATGCGCGACCTTTTGGTCGCCCAGGTTCCGGTGATCTTGCGCACCGACTTCTATGCAGTTGCGGCCCTGGCCGGCGGACTGGTGGTCGCGGGCGGAAGCGTCGTGGGCGTTCGGGCGGAAGCTTCCGCGCTGGTGGGCGGAGCAATATGCCTCGGGTTGAGGCTCATGGCGCTTCGGTACGGTTGGCGGCTTCCTACGGGCCGGTCAGGTCGGGACGACCATGACTCCGATGGCCATTGAACGCGGGTGTCATCGTCGCAGGGTGATTTGCGCTGCGGCTGTCGGACGGACGAGACGTGCCATTCTGCGCTGACTCCAATCGGGCTCTAATTTTGGGGCGGGCGCCAGCCCGCCGTTGAACACCCTCCACGATTCATCAGCCGCGCGCCGGTCAGGCCGAGGTGGACGTCGGTCGACCAGCACTGGCGCACGCCGCGCGGCTGCGATTGTCGCAACCCACAGTGAATAGAACTCATACTGGCCAGGACGCCGTCCAGACGAACCCACGCAAGTCGCGGTCGCGCGGGATGGGTTGCAGCGACAGGTTTGGGAAGCTGGCGAGCAGCAGTTCGCAGTCGTCGGCGACGTCCTGCCGGCCTTGGCGCAAGGGCTCGGCCGTCAGCTCGAGCAGCGAGAGCTCGGACGCCACGCCCTGGAACTCTCCGGCGTCGAGCGCGGCAAGGACGAGGCCGGCGGCGCGCGCGATCACCACCTGGTACTTGGGGCTGAGTTTGACGGTGACCGTCATGGCGCCTCGTGCGGGCAAGAGACGCAAAGCGATTTGCTGAAATCACTTTACTATTCTCTGCCAGGCCCGTTGACGGATCGACAGGCCAATTTCGCAACATCGCAAAGAAAAACCCCGCCACACGCGGGCGGGGTTTTCCGAGGGTCGCGAGAAGAGCGACGATTACGCGCGACGCCGCAACGCGCCGACACCCAGCAGGCCGAGGCCGAACAGGGCGAGCGCGCCCGGCGCGGGCACGCCGCTCGGCCCGGTTTGGCTGAGCGGTTCGGTGGTGAAACGCAAGGTCAGCTGACCGTACGTGTTGCATTCCGGATTCGGGAACCCGGCAAACGTATCCGGCGAATAAAGGCAGATGCCCGAGGCGGGATTGAAGGCGCTGGGATTTCCGGCGTTGTCTCCGATTCCGCCGATGTGAATCGTCATCGACTCATCGTCGAACTGGAACGGCCCGTTCTGCGACCATGCCCCGGTGGCGACAATGTCGAAAACGCTCGTCAGACGCAGGCCGTTGGCGGTGAAACCCAACATCGCGAACTTGATCGGCACTGACCCCATGCTGCTGGTGACCATGTCCATGCGCAAGGTCAGCGAACCGTCCTCGACGTTGAGGCTGATGATCTCGTTGCCCGGACCGCCGGAGGACGGCGGAACCGCGGTCGTGTCGTTGTAGATTTCGGGCGCGCCGCCGGCTTGCACGGTGAACTGAACCGGCAGCGCCGCCGGCTGTTGCGGCGTGTAGATCGAGAGGACGTTGGAGTAGCCATAGAGCGTGCCGCACTCCCATCCCGGGTCGCCGGGAAAATCGGCGTTGAGGCAGGCGCCGAGCGTGGCACCGACCACACCGGCCTGGGCGGGCGTTGCGGTCGCGGCGTAGATCAGGGCGGCCGCGACGGCCGCCTTTGCAAACACGGTTTTCATGAGAAAATCCTTGAACGTGAAGTGGTTAAGAGAAGCGGGTCCCGGTTTCAGCGACCCAGGCACGGATATGCAATTTCCGTGCCAGTTCTTGAAAACTCTTCAAAATCAATGGGATACAATGTATATGTCGGTTCGGGTCGAACCGCTGTGTAAAGATAGCTGACACCCGGGCGCTGGGGTGCCAGCGCTCCAGTTATCTAAACGTTTGAAATATATAAATAAAATTTCACCCCCATCTTCGTTATGGGTGTCAGATTTCTTTGCCTTACAATGGGTTGTTACGGGTTTCGCGCACACGCCCCGGTGCGACACAGGTGCGACACCCATTCCGATCCGGCCGCGCTCAACGCTTGGCCGCGAGCGCGCCGAGTTCCTTCACCACTGCGTCGGCCATGTTCAACGTGCCGACCGGCGTCTGGCCGGGCTCGGCGATGTCGCCGGTGCGCACGCCGGCCGACAGCACGTTCTGCACCGCACGCTCCAGCAGGTCGGCATCGGCGCCCAGGTTGAACGAGTAGCGCAGCATCATGGCGAAGGAGAGAATCATCGCCAGCGGGTTCGCAATCCCCTTCCCGGCGATGTCGGGGGCGGAGCCATGCACGGGTTCGTACAGCGCGGGCTGGCGGCCGCCCGCGCCCGCTTCGCCCGATCTGGCCGCGCCCAGGCTGGCCGAGGGCAGCATGCCGAGCGAGCCGGTCAGCATGGAGGCGAGGTCGGACAGGATGTCGCCGAACAGGTTGTCGGTCAGGATCACGTCGAACTGCTTGGGCGCGCGCACCAATTGCATCGAACAATTGTCGACATACATGTGCGCCAGCGCCACGTCGGGGTATTCGGCGTCGCGCAGCTTGGTCACCTCCTCGCGCCAGACCAGGCCGCTTTCCATGACATTGGCCTTGTCGACCGACATGACGCGCTTGGCCCGCTTGCGGGCCAGCTCGAACGCCACGCGCGCCACGCGCAGGATTTCGGCGGTGGAATAGGCCTGGGTGTTGTAGCCCCGCCGCGTGCCGTCGGGCAGCTGCTCCACGCCGCGCGGCTCGCCGAAGTAGACCCCGCCGATCAGCTCGCGCACGATCATGATGTCGAGGCCCCTGACGAGGTCGAGCTTGAGCGAGGAGGCGCCGGCCAGCGCGTCCATCACGATGGCGGGCCGCAGGTTGGCGAACAGGCCCATCTCTTTGCGCAGGCGCAGCAGGCCCTTCTCGGGTCGCAGGTCGTAGGGCAACTGGTCCCACGTCGGCCCGCCGATGCAGGCGAACAGCACCGCGTCGCTGGCTTGCGCGGCGGCAATGGTGGCGTCGGTGATCGGCGTGCGGTGAACCTCATACGACGCGCCGCCAATCAGGCCTTCCGTGGTCTCGAAGGCGATGCGGCCGGCGGACTGGAACCAGTCCATCACCCGGCGGGTGGCGGCCATGACCTCGGGCCCGATGCCGTCGCCGGGCAGGATGAGAATTTTTTTCGCGGGAAGCATGAGCGAATCCTAAGTCGAACAACACGCCGCACGCCCTCTCCCTGGGGAGAGGGTCGGGGTGAGGGGAACGCGTTCAGGCGTACAGCCAGGGCTGTTCGCGCTTCTGCTTGTCCTCGAAGGCCCTGATCTTGTCGATGTGCTGCAGCGTGAGGCCGATGTCGTCGAGGCCATTCAACAGGTTATGGCGGCGCGTCTCGTCGATGTCGAAAGACACCGCCGCGCCATCGGGCGCAACGATGGTTTTCTTTTCCAGATCGACGGTGAATTCGCCGCCCTTGGTGTTGCCGCCCTGGGCCTTGGCCATCAGCGCATCCACCTGCGCCGGCGGCAGGGTGATGCACAGAATGCCGTTCTTGAAGCAGTTGTTGTAGAAGATGTCGGCGAAGCTGGGGGCGATGACGCAGCGGAAGCCGAAGTCCAACAGGCCCCACGGCGCGTGCTCGCGGCTGGAACCGCAGCCGAAGTTGGCGCCCGCGATCAGGATTTTCGCGCGGCGGAACGGCTCTTGATTCAGCACGAACTCGGGCCGGTCCTTGCCCTGATCGTCGTAGCGCATGTCGTGGAAGATGCCGGTGCCGAGCCCGGTGCGCTTGATGGTCTTCAGGTACTGCTTGGGCATGATCATGTCGGTGTCGACGTTGACCAGCGGCATCGGCGCGGCGATGCCCTTGAGCACGGTGAACTTGTCCATGGCGCGGGGTCCGATCCGGTTCTGTTGAAATCTCAGGCCAGCTTGCGCACGTCGGTCAGGCGCCCGGTGACGGCGGCGGCCGCGGCCATGGCCGGGCTGACGAGATGCGTGCGCCCGCCCTTGCCCTGGCGGCCCTCGAAGTTGCGGTTGGAGGTGGAGGCGCACCGTTCGCCGGGCTTGAGGATGTCGGGGTTCATGCCCAGGCACATGGAACAGCCCGGCTCGCGCCATTCGGCGCCGGCGGCCGTGAAGATCTCGTCCAGACCTTCTTCCTCGGCCTGATGCTTGACGAGCCCCGAGCCCGGCACGACCAGCACGCCGACGCCGGGGGCGACTGTCTTGCCCTTCATCACCGCCGCGGCGGCGCGCAGGTCTTCGATGCGGGCGTTGGTGCACGAGCCGATGAACACCTTGTCGACCTTGACCTGTTCCAACGGCGTGCCGGGCACAAGACCCATGTAGTCGAGCGCGCGGGCGGCCGCGGCGCGCTTGTTGGGATCGGCGAAGCTGTTCGGGTCGGGCACCGCGGCGGTGATCGGCAGCACGTCCTCGGGGCTGGTGCCCCAGGTGACGTGCGGCACGATGTCGGCGGCATTCAGCACCACCTCTTTGTCGAACCGCGCGTCCGGGTCGGACGTGAGCGTGCGCCAGTACATCACCGCCTGTTCCCACAGCGCGCCCTTGGGCGCGTGGGGCCGGCCTTTCAGATAGGCGAAGGTTTTCTCGTCGGGCGCGATCAGGCCGGCGCGCGCGCCGCCCTCGATGGTCATGTTGCAGACCGTCATGCGGCCTTCCATCGACAGGTCGGAAAACGCCTGGCCCTGGTACTCGATGACGTGACCCGTTCCCCCCGCGGTGCCGATGCGCCCGATGATCGCCAGCACCAGGTCCTTCGCGGTCACGCCCGGCGGCAGCGCGCCGTCGACCCGCACCCGCATGTTCCTGGACTTCTTCATCGACAGCGTCTGGGTGGCCAGGGTGTGCTCGACGTCGGAGGTGCCGATGCCGAAGGCCAGCGCGCCGAACGCGCCATGGGTGGCGGTGTGGCTGTCGCCACAGACGATGGTTTTCCCCGGCTGGGTCAGGCCCAGCTCGGGCCCGATGATGTGCACGATGCCCTGGCGGATGTCGGACATCGGGATGTAGGGCACGCCGAAATCGCGGCTGTTGGTCTCCAGCATCTCGAGCTGGAGCCGGCTTTCCGGGTCGTCGATCTTCTGCAACCGGTCGGGGGTGGTCGGCACGTTGTGATCCGGCACCGCGATGGTCTTGTCGGTGCGGTGCATGCGCCGGCCGGCGACACGCAAGCCCTCGAACGCCTGCGGCGTGGTCACCTCGTGGGTCAGGTGAAGGTCGATGTAGATCAGCGACGTGCCGTCCGCGTCGGCGTGGACGACGTGGCTGTCCCACAGTTTGTCATACAGCGTGCGCGGCATGGCGAGGCCCGGTTGCGGAGGTCGCGGCGATTACTCGGCGGACTCCGCGGCAGTCGCCGCCGCCTCGCCACCGCCCATCATCTCCTCGGCGATGCGCGCGGCGCGGCCGCGGCGGTCGCGCAGGTAGTACAGCTTGGCCCGGCGCACCTTGCCGCGGCGGATCAGCTCGATCTTGTCGACCACCGGGGCATACAGCGGGAACACGCGTTCCACGCCTTCGCCGAATGAGATTTTGCGCACGGTGAACGACGAATTGATCCCGGCGTTCTTCAGGGCGATGCACACGCCCTCGTAGGCCTGCAGGCGCGACTTGTCGCCTTCCGTCACCTTGACGTAGACGCGCACCGTGTCGCCGGGCGTGAACGGCGGAATCTCGCGGCCGCCCTTCAGTTCGGCCAACTTGGCCTTGTTGATCTGTTGCATGGTGTCCATGGCGTTGTCCTTTGTTCTCGTGTGCGTCCAAATTATAGCGTTCTACCGTCATCCGTTCCTGCCGGCCTTGGCCGGGTGCCGCTGCAGGTAGCGCGCCCACAAGTCCGGGCGGCGCGCCCGCGTGATCTGTTCGGCCTGTTCGCGCCGCCACGCCCTGATGTTGGCGTGATGGCCCGACTTCAGCACCTCCGGGATCGCCCGCCCCGCCCACGGATCGGGCCGGGTGTAGTGCGGGTACTCGAGCAATCCGTCCTCGAAACTCTCCTCGTCCAGGCTCTCGCCGCGGCCGACGACGCCCGGCAGCAGCCGAACCACCGCATCCAACAGCGCGATCGCCGCCGCCTCGCCGCCCGACAGCACGAAGTCGCCCAGGCTGATCTCCTCGACCGCGTGCGCGTCGAGCACGCGCTGGTCGACGCCCTCGAACCGCCCGCAGATCAGCGTCACCGCCGGTTCGCGGGCCAGCGCCTTGACCCGGTCCTGGGCCAGCGGCGCGCCGCGCGGGCTGAGATAGATCAGCGGGCCCTGGACAGCGCGCGCGGCCGTGATCGCCGCATCGAGCACGTCGGGCCGCATCACCATCCCGGCGCCGCCGCCCGCCGGCGTATCGTCGACGGTGCGGTGTTTATCGCGTGCGTACCCGCGGATGTCCACGGTCCGCAGCCGCCACACCCCGTCGGTGTGCGCCTTGCCGGCGAGCGACGCGCCGAGCGGCCCCGGGAACATCTCCGGGAACAGCGTCAGCACGACGGCCTCGAATGGCGAAGACGTTTCAGCGGCCATGGCCTGGTGTCGGTCCTTCGTCCTGTGTCACCTCGTCGTCGTTGTCGTCGCTCGTTTCGTCAAACAGACCCGGCAGCGGCCGGATGCGGACTTCGCCCTGGCCCAGATCCACCGCCGCGACCGCCGCCGCGGTGAACGGCACCAGCAGCGTCTTGCCTTTCGCCTCGCCCGGCCGCGCCACCTCGAGGATGTCGCCGCCGCCGTAGTTCAGCACCGCCTTCACCTCGCCCAGCCGCTCGGACCCTTCGGGCCGCTCCACCGTCACCGCCAGGCCGACCAGGTCGGCGTGGTAATAAGTGCCGGCGTCGGGCCGGGGCAGCCGCGCGCGATCGACGTACAGCTTCAGCCCCTTCAACCGGTCGGCGGCGGTGCGGTCCTCGATCCCGGCCAGCCGGGCGATCACCACGCCTTTCGCCGCGCCGACCACCTTCACCTTGAAAACCCGCGCGCCGTCCTCGGTGGCGAGCGGCCCGTAGGCCGCCAGGCCTTCGGGAGTTTCGGTGAAGCTTTTGATCCGCACCTCGCCGCGCAGGCCCTTCGACCCGACGATCACGCCCAGGCAGACGCGCCCCTGAGGCGATGTCGCGGGAGCGGCCATGGCCGCGGCCACGTCGGGGCGGGTCCGTTAGCCCGCCGCGGCGGACTCGGCCTTCGCCTTCGCCTCTTCGGCCGCCTTGATGCGTTCCTGGGCCTTGGTCTTGGGCTTGTCCTTCTTGGTCTGGGCGTGAACCTTCGGCGCCTCCATCAGGCCGGCCTTGGCCAGGAAGCGCTGCACCCGATCCGACGGCTTGGCGCCGACGCCAAGCCAATGCTTGATGCGCTCGGCCTTGAGCACGACGCGGTCCTTGTGCTCGGCCGGCAGCAGCGGGTTGTAGGTGCCCAGCCGCTCGATGTAGCGGCCGTCGCGCGGAAAGCGCGAGTCGGCGACGACGATGCGGAAGAACGCCTGATTGCGCGCGCCGCCGCGGGACATCCGGATTGCCAAGGCCATGTTGAGACTTTCTCCTGTGTGAACTGCGATTGGGTTGGGTGGTTGAGGGTTCAGCGACGGAACGGCGGCGGGCCGCCGGGGCGCACGCCGCCGCCCGGCATCATCCCCGGCAGGTTGCCCATCATCCGGCCCAGCGCGGCGGGGCCGCCCATCTTCTTCATGCGCTTCATCATGTTTTCCATGTCGGCGTGCTGCTTGAGCAGCTTGTTGACCGCCGACACCTCGACGCCCGAGCCCTTGGCGATGCGCTGCTTGCGCGAGGCCTTGATCAGGTCGGGGTTGCGCCGTTCCTTCGGCGTCATCGACAGGATCATGGCCTCCTGACGCTTGAAGGCCTTCTCGTCGATGTTGACGTTCTTCATCTGCTTCATCGCCGCACCCAAGCCCGGGATCATGCCCAGCATGCCTTTCAGGTCGCCCATGCGCTGCACCTGGCGAAGCTGGGACAAGAGGTCGTTCAAGTCGAATTTGCCGTCCATCATGCGCACGGCGACGCGCTCGGCCTCGTCCTTCTCGATGGTCGCCGCGGCGCGTTCCACCAGACTGACGATATCGCCCATGCCGAGGATGCGACCGGCGATGCGCGCCGGCTGAAAGACCTCGAGCGCGTCGGTCTTCTCGCCGACGCCGATCAGCTTGATCGGACACCCCGTCACGGCCCGCATCGACAGGGCCGCGCCGCCGCGGGCGTCGCCGTCGACGCGCGTCAGCACGATGCCGGTCAGGCCCAGCTTGTCGTGGAAGGCCTTGGCGGTGACGACCGCGTCCTGGCCGATCATGGCGTCGGTGACCAGCAGGATTTCGTGCGGCTTGATCAGCGCTTTCAGGCCCGCGACCTCGGCCATCATCTCGTCGTCGAGAGTGGTACGGCCGGCGGTGTCGAACAGCACCACGTCGAAGCCGCCGAGGCGGGCCTCGCTCAGGCCGCGCTTGGCGATCTCGAGCGGCGCCTGGCCGGCGACGATCGGCAGCGTGATCACTTCGACCTGACGGCCAAGAATGGCAAGCTGGTCCTGCGCCGCCGGGCGGTAGGTGTCGAGCGAGACCATCAGCACGCGCTTCTTGGTGACGGTCTGCAGGCGGCGGGCGATCTTGGCGGTGGTGGTGGTCTTGCCCGAGCCCTGCAGGCCGACCATCAGCACCGGTACCGGCGCGGGGGCGTCCAGGTTGAGGCCGGGGTTGGCTTGGTCGAGGGTCGGTTCCGCTTTGGGGTCGCCGCCCAGCATCTCGACCAGGGCGTCGTGGACGATCTTGATGACCATCTGGCCGGGGGTGACCGACTTGATGACCGCCTCGCCGATGGCGCGCGCGCTGACTTTGTCGATGAAGTCCTTGACCACCGGCAGGGCGACGTCGGCTTCCAGCAAGGCCACGCGCACCTCGCGCATGGCCGCGGCCACGTCGGCGTCGGACAGGGCGCCGCGCCCGGTGAGCCGGTTGAAGACTGCGCCCAGACGATCTGACAGCGTCTCGAACATGGCGGCGGCGTGACGTCCCGAAGCGTTAACCCAAGCGGCGATCGCGCCAGTGCGCGTATGTTCGCGGACTGGCGGGCCCCCGCAGGAGCGAAGAACCCAAAACTGTTTATTTTCAAGCGCTTGGCGCCGGTTTCCCGGCGCCGGAAAAGCGCGGTGTTTTAGGCCCTGGCGGTCTGAGAGTCAAGGTTGGCCGGCAACGAGAGCCTGAGGATGGCATACCCCAGCACGGCCGAGGCCAGCGAGCCGGCCAGGACACCCGCCTTGACCTGGCCCGCCAGGGCCGGATCGGCGAACGCCAGGTCGCCGATGAACAGGCTCATGGTGAAGCCGACCCCGGTGAGGACCGCGACGCCGTAGAACTGCGCCAGGCTGGCGCCGTCGGGGCGCGGCACGCCGCAGGCGAAGCACAGCCCGGCCATCAGCATCACGCCCGCCTGCTTGCCGACCAGAAGCCCGAGCGCGATGCCAAGCGCGATGGGCGAGAACACATCGCGCACCGTCAGCGCGGCGAAATCGAGCCCGGCGTTGGCGAAGGCGAACACCGGCAAGATGAAATACTGCACCCAGCCGTGGAGCGCTTCCTCGAGGTGGGTCAGCGGCGAGAACCCGGCGGCATCGGGCTTGAGCGGCACGGCGAGCGCCGTGACCACGCCGGCCAGGGTAGCGTGCACGCCCGATTTCAGCACTGCCACCCACAGGATGATGCCCACGCCGATGAACACGTCGACGCGTCGCACCCCGGCGAGGTTGAGCGCGACCAGCACGACGATGCAGGCGGCCGCCACCGTCAGCGCCGTGGCCGACAGGTCGGCCGTGTAGAACAGGGCGATGATGACGATGGCGCCCAGGTCGTCGATGATGGCCAGCGCGGTCAGGAAGATTTTCAGCGAGACCGGGACGCGCGAGCCCAGCAGCGCCAGGATGCCGAGCGCGAAGGCGATATCGGTGGCCGCCGGGATCGCCCAGCCGTTCATGGCGGGACTTTCGCCCCAGTTGAACGCCGCGTACACGGCGGCCGGCCCGGCGATGCCGCCGATGGCCGCCACCGCTGGCAGCACCGCCTTGGCCGGGGTGGACAGCTCGCCCTCCAGAACCTCGCGCTTGATCTCGAGCCCGACCAGGAAAAAGAACCAGGCCATCAGCCCGTCGTTGATCCACAGGTTGAGCGGCTTGGCGATGGCGAAGTCGCCGACCGCCACGGTGATCGGCGTGGCAAGCAGCCCGGCATAGAACGCGCCGAGCGGCGAGTTGGCGACCGCAAGCGCCAGCGCCGCCGCGGCCACCAGCAGGGTGCCGGCGCCCGACTCGCGCTTGAGGAAATCGTCGATGGCGGACATTGGTGCGGTCAGGGGCATCGCCGGCAGGTCGCAAGGGTATGATCGGGAAACCCGAACATGGGTACAAAGCACGGGAAATCAAAGGGAAATCGGCTGCCGACGCCGGCAATGGACGAACCGCCCTTGCTGGACAGGGCCCACCCCCACACCTATAACCCGCGCACCATCGAGCCGCACCATGACCGCCACCGCGACACCCGCCGGACTGCCGTTCCGCAAGATGCACGGCCTGGGCAACGACTTCGTCGTGCTGGACGCGCGCGCCCATGACGTGGCGCTGACCGACGCGACCGCCAAGGCCCTGGCCGATCGCCGCACCGGCATCGGCTGCGACCAGATCCTGATCATCGAGCGGCCGCGCAACGGCGGCGACGCCTTCATGGCCATCCGCAACGCCGACGGCGGCGTGGTGGAAAGCTGCGGCAACGGCGCGCGCTGCGTCGCCGACCTGATCCTGGGCGAGACCGGCAAGGACCGCATCACGCTCGAGACCCTGGGCGGGCCGGTCAGCGCGGTGCGCCGCGGCGTCCATCGCGTCGCGGTCGACATGGGCCCGGCGCGCGCGGCGTGGGACCAGATTCCCCTGGCCGAGGCGCGCGACACCCTGCATGTCGGTTATGCGATGGGCCCGCTGGCGGACCCGGTCGCGGTGAACGTGGGCAACCCCCACGTCGTGTTCTTCGTACCCGACGCGGCGGCGATCGACCTGGCGACCTGGGGCCCGAAGATCGAGCACGACCCGTTGTTCCCTCAGCGCATCAACGTCGAGGCGGTCGAGGTGCTGAGCCGCACCCACCTGCGCATGCGGGTGTGGGAGCGCGGCGTGGGCATCACGCGCGCCTGCGGCACCGGCGCGTGCGCAACCCTTGTGGCGGCGGCGCGGCGCGGGCTAACGGAACGCACCGCCACGGTCACGCTGGACGGCGGCGACCTCGACATCACATGGCGCGCCGACAACCACGTCGTCATGACCGGTCCGGTGGCCGAGGCCTTCACCGGCGTCTGGCGCGGGGACGGCGCATGAACGCGCTGAGCCCCCACCCGACAGTCGACGTGATCAGCTTCGGCTGCCGCCTGAACGCCTACGAGTCCGAGGTGATGCGCGAACACGCCCTCGCCCAGGGGCTGACCGACGCGGTGATCGTGAATACCTGCGCGGTGACCAAAGAGGCCGAGCGCCAGGGCCTGCAGGCCATCCGCAGACTCAAACGCGAGCATCCGGGCAAGGCCGTGATCGCCGCCGGCTGCGCGGTGCAGCTCGACCCCGGGCGCTATGCCGCCATGCCCGAGGTGTCACGCGCGCTGGGCAACGACGCCAAGCTGAAGCGCGAGAGCTTCGCGCCCGGCGCGGTGGACAAAGTGCTGGTCGGCGACATCATGGCGGTGCGCGAGACCAGCGCGCACCTGATCGAGGGTTTCCACGGCCGGGCGCGAGCTTTCGTGCAGGTGCAGCAGGGCTGCGACCACCGCTGCACCTTCTGCATCATCCCGTTCGCGCGCGGCAACAATCGCAGCGTGCCGATGGGCCGCATCGCCGCCGAGGTGCGCGCGCTGGTCGAGGCCGGCGTGCGCGAGGTGGTGATCACCGGCGTGGACATCACCGGCTACGGCGCCGATCTGCCGGGCACGCCGAGCCTGGGGCAGATGGTGCGCCGGTTGCTGGCCGCGGTGCCCGAGCTGCCCCGGGTCAGGCTGTCGTCGCTGGACCCGGCCGAAGTGGACGACGACACATTCCGCCTGATCGCCGACGAGCCGCGGCTGATGCCGCACTTTCACCTGTCGGCGCAGTCGGGTGACGACCTGATCCTGAAGCGCATGAAGCGCCGCCATGCCCGCGCCGACATGATCGCGTTCGTGAGCCGCGTGCGCGGCATGCGCCCCGACGCGGTGTTCGGCGCCGACCTGATCGCCGGCTTCCCGACCGAAACCGAGGCGATGTTCGCCAACTCGTGCGCGCTGGTGGATGACTGCGGCCTCACGCACCTGCACGTGTTTCCCTACTCGGTGCGCCCCGGCACGCCGGCCGCGCGCATGCCGCAGGTGCCGGGCGCGGCAATCAAGGCCCGCGCGGCGACCTTGCGCGAACTGGGCCGCGCCGCGCTGGCGCGCTACCTGGCCGCGCGCGTTGGCGGCGCGTGCGAGGTGCTGGTGGAAAAATGCGATGAGGCCGGCGCCTCGGGTCACGACGCCCATTTCGTGCCGGTGCGGCTGGATGCGCCGGCACCGGTCGGTGCGTTGGTGCGCGCCCGCGCGACCGGCGCCACCGGCTCCGGACTGATCGCCGACGCCCTGCCCGCATGAACGACGTTGCCGACACCAGCGCCAGGCCGGGCTGGTTCGCCCGGCTCAAGGCGGGCCTTGGCCGCACGTCGTCGAAGCTGGTCGGCGGCATCGCCGAACTGTTCACCACGCGCAAGCTGAACGACGAGACGCTGGCGGGCCTGGAGGAGCTGCTGATTTCCGCCGACCTGGGCGCGGCAACGGCGGCGCGTCTGACCGCGAACCTGGCCAAGGCCCGCTTCGGCAAGGACGTGACCGAGGCCGAGGTGCGCGAGGCCTTTGCCGGCGACATCGCGCAGGTGCTGGAGCCGGTGGTGAGGCCCTTGGCCGTCGACCCCGCCGCCAAGCCGTTCGTGATCCTGATGGCGGGCGTCAACGGCGCCGGCAAGACCACCACCATCGGCAAGCTGGCCAAGCAGTTCCGCGAGCAGGGCTTGAGCGTGTGCCTGGCCGCCGGCGACACCTTCCGCGCCGCGGCGGTGGAACAGTTGAAGGTGTGGGGCAGTCGCGCCGGGGCGCACGTGTTCGCGCGCGACACAGGAACCGATGCCGCCAGCCTGGCCTTCGACGCCCTGATGGAAAGCAAGAAGCGCGGCGACGACGTGCTGATGATCGACACCGCCGGACGGCTGCAGAACAAAGAGCACCTGATGGGCGAGCTGCAGAAAATCGTGCGCGTGCTGAAAAAACTCGACCCGGCCGCGCCCCATGCGACGCTGTTGGTGCTGGACGCCACCGTCGGCCAGAACGCCCACAGCCAGGTGGAAACCTTCAAGAGTATGGTCGGCGTGACCGGGCTGGTGCTGACCAAGCTAGACGGCACCGCCAAGGGCGGCGTGGTGGTGGCGCTGGCCGAGAAGTTCAGGCTGCCGCTGCACTATGTCGGCGTCGGCGAGGCACCCGAGGACCTGCGCCCGTTCAGCGCGCGCAGCTTCGCCCGCGGCCTGATGGGGCTGGAGAGCTGAGCGGCGGATCTATCTCCGCCGGCCGCGGGCGGTTGGGATCGCGATCAATCCTAACGCCACAAGAGCCATGGCACCGGGGGTTGGTATGCCTTGCGGCTGATCGACCAATGTGACGCGGAACAGAAAGCCTTCGTCGGTGGCTGCAGGCCCGTCCCTAAACAGCTGGAGGTGGCCGGCCGGGATCGTCAGCGGCGATGCAATCTGTTCGTAAATGAACTTCAATTCCAGCAGCGCCGGATTATTCAGCCAGCTGGACGCAAGGAACGATGTGTAATCGGTCAGTGTGCCGGCGCCGACAGTGATCGTGTTTCCCGCCTGGCCAGTGTAGCGGTACAGCTCGACATAGGTGCCGGTGCCGAAACTTGTCGGCGTGTTGATGAATCCCGCGATCTGGTCGCCGACGGCATGGACATTCCATGGATCGAACTGAAACAAGAAGTGCCGTGGATTGAACTCGACCTTGGCGATTTGCCCGGATACCGCCGAGAAATCCCAACCCATGGTCGCGGCGCCCGTTGCCTGGGTGGCAAACCCGAACGGTGCGCCGGCGGCATGCCAGAAACGTGGGCCGTCATCGCGGCAGCAGACCCAACCGGTGTTGGTCAGGGTCGGATCGCTCAATCCGACGTCGACCCCGTTGATTACCGTCTTCGAGATCGGATCGTTGAAGTATTTGAACTCGTAGACGCCACCAACAAAGTTGGCGTCCGTGACGACGAAGCTTGCCGCCAGTACGGTCTTGGGAATAGCCGCAGCCAGCAGCGCGCACGACCAGACGATTGCGGTCAGAACATTGGCGAGAACGCCAGCACGGAGGGCTTGCCGATTGACCATATTCGGACTCCTCGGCGACCCAATCAGTGTGCCGAGCCCGGGTCACAGTTGTCAATTTCAGAAGGCGTGCGCTGTATATCGCATAGATAGATGAAAGGTCGGATGAACTTCTACCCGGCCGCTTTCTGGTCCACCCGCGATGGGCTGGTCGTTACAACTTCGGCGTCGGCCGCGCGGTTTCCTTGAGCACGCAATAGCCCTGCATATAGAGCAGGTTGATGCCGGCCCGCACCGCGTCGGGCGCCTGATAGGCGTACATGATGTGCCGGCGTTCTTGCCCCGGCCAGCGTTCGTCCAGGTAAAATACGAAGACATCGTTGGTGAAGCCCGACCGGGTGTTGTTCATGGCCCAGTCGACGTTGCGCAGGTGCAGGCCGACCTCGCGCGCCGGCTGTTCAGGCGTCGGCACCGGCACCCAGGCAGTATCGCCGCCGTCGTGCACCGACAGTCCGGTGAAGCGCTTGGCGTCGGGGCCTTCGCCCAGCGACAGCGAGCAGATGAACCAGCGGGCGCGGTTCTGCTTGTGCAGCACCGCCGGCTCGTCGTTGACCTTCACGTCGTCGGACATCCGGCGGATCACGTCGCCTTTCCACAACGCGCGCTCGCCCAGCATGATCTGGTAATCGCCATAGACCTTTTCGCCGTTTTCTTCCGAGATGCAGGCCTTGGGCTTCATCTTGCCGTGGAACCCGCCGACGACGCGGGTGAAGAACATGTCGCAGCCCTTGACGTAGGTCAGCTGGTCCTTGCGCAAGGCGTCGAGTTTGCCCAGGTCGTCCTGCACATCGAGGTAAGGCGCGCGGTCGAAGCCGATGAAGTAGTAGCTTTCCATGCGCACGGCGTTCTCGGCCGCGTCGACGAAAAAGCTGTAGATGCGCGGGTGGCGGCGGGTGGGCGCGCCGTCGCGATGATCGGCGTGCCAGGTGTCCATGATGTAGAACGCCGACGGCCCGAAGCGGTCGTTGGGGATGCGGCGGATTTCGGTGTGGACGCGGGCGTGGCGCTGGTCGGCCGGCAGGTCGAGGCGGTCGTCGAAATAGACCTGCTCGTAGTTGTTGTAGGTGCCGGGCATCAGGGCCTCAATCACCATCAGGTCGCGCTGCAACGGCGACTGGTCGTTGCTCCAGCCCGGCTTGCGCGGCACGTCTTGGGCCGCGGCGGCGGCAGCGACGCTAAGTGCGAAAATCCCGATCAGTCCGGCCGGCATCATGTGCGGTCCCCCCCTCGCTTATCGCTCCCAGTGGATCGCCGGCGGCTCGAAGCGCGGCGGCAGGGCCGTGCCGGCCGCGTTCTCGCGGTCGTGCTGCAAGGCCCAGCGTACCGATGGAAACGCCAGATCGTCCCACGGCACATCGTCCCAGGTCACCAGCGCCGTTTCCAGGCTTTCCGGCCCGGGCGCGTGGTCGCCCGACAACAGCCGGGCGCGGAACACCATGTAAATCTGGCCGATGCGGGCGATGTTGTAGACGCCGATCAAGTGCTGGGCGGCGGCCCTGGCGCGGGCTTCTTCCCAGGTTTCGCGCACCGCGCCGGCCTCGAGCGTCTCGCCAACTTCGAGGAAACCCGCCGGAATCGTCCAATAACCCTTGCGCGGCTCGATTGCGCGACGGGCGAGCAGCACATGGCCGTCCCAATGGGCCACCGCACCGACGACGACGCGCGGGTTGACGTAGTGGATGAAACCGCAGTCGGCGCAGGTGAGCCGCGGGCGGTCGTCGCCTTCGGGCACCCGCTCGAAGACCGGGCCGCGCGGCTTTGTCACACGACGATGTTGAGGTTGCGGCCGCGGTTGGGATCGACCGGCAGGCTGGCGGTGTTGAGATCGCGGGCGTTGACCGACTGGTCGGCCACCTGGCCGACGGCATCGCGGGCCTGGACTTGTTGCGCGCCCTGGGCGGCGTTGCTCAACGACGCAAGCGTGTTGGCGCGCAGCGCGCCCAGAACCGATTCGAGATTGCTGTCCATGGACGATGTGACCGCGTCGGTGAGTCAGAACGCCGAGTGTGCCCCGCGTCGCGCGGCGAGGCAATCGGCGGCCGCGCCTCAGGTGTTGAAGTTGACGTTGCGCCCGCGCTTGGGGTCGACCGGCAGGTCGTCGCGCTCGTCGTCTTTCTTGCGGTTCTCGGCGGCGCGCTGGGCGGCCTTGTCGGCGATGCGTTCGGCGGCGTCGCGCGCGCTGGTCTGCTGCGCACCCTGGGCCGAGTTGCCGATTTTGTTGAGCAGGTCGGCGCGCTTGGCGCCGAGCACGGATTCAAGTGACGGGTCGATCGGCATAGGGGTCCCTCTCCGGTTCGTTTCTTGTGGGTGTTCAGCCCATAGTAACGCAACGCCGGGCGGCCGGGTTGCCTGCCGCCGATCAGGCCGACAGGGCCTCGGTCTTGCCGATATCCCCATGACAATGCTTGTATTTTTTGCCCGACCCGCAGGGGCACGGCTCGTTGCGGGCGACCTTGCCCCAGCTCGCGGGGTCGCCGGGGTTGCGCGCGTCGGGCGCCACCCGCTTGGGCAGCCGGTCGGCGGTGTCGGCCGGCGCGGGCCGTGGCGCCGTTGCCGCGGCCGCGGGCGCCGCCGCGCCGTTGCCGCCGCCGAGGAACTGCATGGGCCGGCGCGGCGCCAGATCCTCGGCCGGCGGCTCGGTGCGGATTTCGATGCGCGAGAGAATGGTGGTGACCCGCTCGCGCAGGCCGCCCAGCATCTGCTGGAACAGCTGGAACGCCTCGCGCTGGTACTCCAGCAGCGGCTGCTTCTGGCCGTAGGCGCGCAGGTTCACCCCATGCCGCAAGTAGTCGAGCTGGGCCAGATGATCGCGCCAACCCTGGTCGATGGTCTGCAGCGTCAGGCTTTTTTCCACCCGGCGCATCAGGTCGGGGCCGAAGTTGGCGGCCTTCTCGGCCATCTTGCGGTCCGAGGCGGCGATCATGCGCTCGCGGATTTCCTCGTCGGCGATGCCTTCCTCGGCCGCCCAGTCCTTGAACGGCAGGTCGAGGCCCAGCACGCGCAGCGTTTCCTCGTGCAGCGTGGCGATGTCCCATTCCACCGGCATGGCCTTCTCGGGCATGCAGCGCGCGACCAGGTCGCCGATCACTTCGTGGCGCATGTCGGCGGCCAGCTGCTGGATGTCCTCGGCCAGCATCACCTCGCGGCGCTGCTCGAAGATGGCGCGTCGCTGATCGTTCATCACGTCGTCGAACTGCAGCAGGTTCTTGCGAATGTCGAAGTTGCGCGCCTCGACCTTCTTCTGCGCCTTCTCGATGGCCTTGTTGATCCAGGGATGGATGATCGCCTCGCCCGGTTTCAGGCCCAGCTTCTGCAGCATGCCGTCCATGCGCTCCGACCCGAAGATGCGCATCAGATCGTCCTGCAGCGACAGGTAGAACTTCGAGCCGCCGGGGTCGCCCTGGCGGCCCGAGCGGCCGCGCAACTGGTTGTCGATGCGCCGGCTTTCATGGCGTTCGGTGCCGATCACGTACAGGCCGCCGCCCTCGAGCGCGACTTTCTTCTTTGCCGCCACGTCGGCGCGGATCTCGTCCTTCTCGGCGTCCGACAGCGGCCGGCGGATGCGGGCTTCCTCGCCGGCGATGCGATAATCAGCGTTGCCGCCGAGCTGGATGTCGGTGCCGCGGCCGGCCATGTTGGTGGCGATGGTCACCGCGCCGGGCACGCCGGCCTGGGCGATGATGTAGGCTTCCTGCTCGTGATACTTGGCGTTGAGCACCTGCGGCGCGATCTTGCTTTTCTTGCGCAACAGGTCGGCCAGCACCTCGGACTTCTCGATCGACACGGTGCCGACCAGCACCGGCTGCTGGCGGGCGTGGCATTCCTCGATCAGCTTCAGGATGGCGTCGTACTTCTCCTGCGCGGTGCGATAGACCTCGTCGTGTTCGTCCTTGCGGATGCGCGGCAGGTTGGGCGGCACGTCGACCACCTCGAGCCCGTAGATCGTGCCGAACTCCTCCGCCTCGGTCATGGCCGTGCCGGTCATGCCGGCGAGCTTGGGGTACATGCGGAAGAAGTTCTGGTAGGTGATGGTGGCCAGCGTCTGGTTCTCGTTCTGAACCGTCACGCCTTCCTTGGCCTCGATCGCCTGGTGCAGGCCATCCGACAGCCGGCGGCCTTCCATGATGCGGCCGGTGAACTCGTCGATCAGGTGCACGCGGCCCTCGCGCACGATGTAATCGACGTCGCGGGTGAACAGGTGGTGGGCGCGCAGGGCCTGGTTCATGTGATGCACCAGCACCACGTTGTGCACGTCGTACAGATTGCCCTGGGTCAGAATGCCTTTTTCGCGCAGCGTGTTCTCGGCGAATTCGGTGCCGGCGTCGGTGAAGGTGATCGAGCGGGCTTTCTCGTCCTTCTCGTAGTGCTCGGGCTTGAACAGCGGAATGATCTTGTCGACGCGGTCGTAAAGGTCGCTGCGGTCCTGCGACGGACCCGAAATGATGAGCGGCGTGCGCGCCTCGTCGATCAGGATCGAGTCGACCTCGTCGACGATGGCGAAGTTGAACGGCCGGTGGACCATGTCCTCGACCGAGTACTTCATGTTGTCGCGCAGATAGTCGAAGCCCAGTTCGCTGTTGGTGCCGTAGGTGACGTCGCTGCCGTAGGCGGCGCGGCGGTCGGCGTCGGACATGCCCTGCTGGATGCAGCCGACGGTCAGGCCGAGGAACTTGTAGATCTGGCCCATCCAGTTCGAATCGCGGTTGGCCAGGTAGTCGTTGACGGTGACGACGTGCACGCCCTTGCCCGCCAGGGCGTTCAGATACACCGGCAGCGTGGCGACCAGGGTCTTGCCCTCGCCGGTGCCCATTTCGGCGATCTTGCGGTTGTGCAGGACCATGCCGCCCATCAGCTGCACGTCGAAGTGGCGCTGGCCTAGGGTGCGCTTGGCCGCCTCGCGCACGGTGGCGAAGGCGTCGGGCAGGATGTCGTCGAGGGTCTCGCCGGCGGCGAGCCGGCCTTTCAGCCAGTCGGTGCGGGCGCGCAGGCCGGCGTCGTCGAGGGCGGCGACCTCGGCCTCTTTCGCGTTGATGGCCGCGACCGTGGGCCGCAGCGACTTGATGTAGCGATCGTTGCGCGAGGGAAATAGGCGTTTGAGGGCGCCGAACATCCAGACCTTCCAGCATAATTGGGCCGGCCCGGGGGTGCGGGCTGACGGGTGAGGCGGGCCGGGCCTGCAAACAGCCTGGCGGCGGCGCAAGACAGATAGAAGCGAGGCGCGCGGAAGTCAACGCAGGCAGGCCGATTCCGTGCCGGCGCACGACGCCCCGTCATGCGAATTTCTTGAGCGAATTGAAGGGCCTGGACCGGTCGATCGGGGCGCGGCCCGCGCTTGTTTGCGTCCGCCGAGTGTGTCAATCAGTCGGCCCCGCCGGACGGCCGTTGTGACCTTGCCGGCGTGCGCGACCCGAGGATCGCCGTCATGTCCGCCGCCAAGACCCCGACCGTTTCGCCGCTGGCGCCAAAGTCCGCCCCGCAGCTGCCGCCGGTCGCCGGCGCACGCTTCGTCGCCTTCGCCACCGGCATCCGCTACCAGGGCCGCGACGACGTGATGGTGGCCGAATTCGCGCCCGGCACCACCGTCGGCGGGGTGCTGACCCAGTCCCTGACCGCCTCGGCGCCGGTCGAGCGCTGTCGCACCCACCTCGCCAAGGGCCGGGCGCGGGTGCTGGTGGTGAACGCCGGCATCTCCAATGTGTTCACCGGCCGTGCCGGTGTCGAGGTGGTCGACAAGACCGTGGCCGCCGCGGTCGCGGCCTTCGGCTGCGCGCCACACGAGGTATTCATGTCGTCCACCGGGACCATCGGCGTGCTGCCGCCGGCGGACAAGATCACCGGCGCGATTGCGGCCGCACCCGGAAAACTGGCCGCCGACGGCGCGTTGGCCGCGGCGCGCGCCATCATGACCACCGACACGTTCCTCAAGGCGGCCACGCGCACCGCCGCCATCGACGGCGTGCCGGTCACCATCACCGGCTTCTGCAAGGGCGCCGGCATGATCGCGCCCGACATGGCGACCATGCTTGCGTATGTGTTCACCGACGCCGCGCTGGACGCGGCGGTGGTGCAAAATCTCGTGTCCGGCGGCGCGGCGCGCAGCTTCAACTGCGTCACGGTCGACGGCGACACCTCCACGTCGGATACCTTGCTGATGTTCGCGACCGGCCGGGCCGGGCACGCGCCGGTCGGCCATCCGCACGACCGCAGGCTCTCTGATTTCCGCGCCAAACTGAACGCGCTCATGGTCGATCTGGCCCAGCAGATCGCCCGCGACGGCGAAGGCGCCGAGAAGTTCGTCGAGATCCGCCTGACCGGCGCGGCCTCGGAACCGGCGGCGCGGCGTATCGCCATGAGCATCGCCAACTCGCCGCTGGTGAAAACCGCCATCGCCGGCGAGGACGCCAACTGGGGCCGCATTGTCATGGCGGTGGGCAAGGCCGGCGAGAAGGCCGACCGCGACAGGCTCGCCATCCGCATCGGGGGCGTCGACGTGGCGCGCGACGGCGCGGCGGTGCCGGGCTACGACGAAACGCCGGTGACGGCGCACATGAAGGGCCGCGAGATCGTGATCGAGGTCGACGTCGGCGTCGGCGACGGCGCCTGCACGGTGTGGACCTGCGACCTGACCCACGGCTACATCGACATCAACGGCGCCTACCGGACGTGAGCGCCGGCAAACCCATTGTCCCGCGGCCGATCGTACTTGTGGCGGCCGCGGCTCTGTTCGACGCGCACGGCCGCGTGCTGCTGGCCCGCCGGCCGCCCGGCAAGCGCATGGCCGGGCTGTGGGAGTTTCCCGGCGGCAAGTGCGAACCGAACGAAAGCCCGGAACGGGCGCTGGTGCGCGAACTGAAGGAGGAGCTTGGCCTCGACGTGGCCGAAGCCGACCTTGCGCCGCTCACCTTCGCCAGCCATGCCTATGACGACTTCCACCTGCTGATGCCGGTGTTCGCCTGCCGGAAGTGGCGCGGCACGCCGCATCCGCACGAAGGCCAGGAGGTGGCGTGGGTGGCGCCGGCGAACCTGTCGGACTATCCGATGCCGGCGGCCGACGCGCCGCTGATCCCGGCTATCCGCGCGGCGGCGGTTGAATAGAATGGAACGGCCCCAAACCGCGCCGCGCCCGACATGACCGCACGCCCGACCGTCAACCCGACCGCCTGCTTGATCGTGATCGGCGACGAAATTCTGTCGGGCCGCACCCAGGACGCCAACCTGAAGTACCTCGGCGAACGGCTGGCGGCGCTGGGCATTCCGCTGCGCGAGGCGCGCGTGGTGCCCGACGTGGCCGCCGAGATCGTGGCGGCGGTCAACGCCGCGCGCGCCAGGTACACGTATGTTTTCACCACCGGCGGCATCGGGCCGACGCACGACGACATCACCACCGAGTGCGTGGCCCAGGCGTTCGGGTGCGGCGTGGTGCGCCATCCGGACGCCGAGCGGCGCCTGCGCGACTATTACGGCAACAAGGTCAACGAGATGCGCCTGCGCATGGCGCTGGTGCCCGACCACCCCGATGTGACGCTGATCGACAACCACATCAGCGTCGCGCCCGGCTACCGCGTCGGCAACGTGTATGTGCTGGCCGGCGTGCCGGCGGTGGCGCGGGCGATGTTCGAGGCGGTCGCGCCGGGCCTCGCGGGCGGCGACCCGGTTTATGCGCAAAGCATCGACGCCCATGTGCGCGAAGGCGACCTGGCCGGGCCGCTGGCGGAGATCCAGGCCGGGCACCCGGCGACGACCATCGGCAGCTATCCGTTCATGCGCCACGACACGCTGGGCACATCGGTCGTGGTGCGCTCGACCGACAAGGCCGCCATCGCCGCCGCCATCGCCGCGGTGGACGCGGCCATGCGTGCCCTGGGCGGCGCGCCGTTCACCAGCCCGGCGCCGTAGTAACTCCCCAGTCCGAAAATCAGACTGATAACAGTATATTTTTCATACCAATATGGTATATAAGCGTTATGGAGTTCGAATTCGATCCGGCCAAGAGCGCAGCGAACAAACTGAAACACGGGATCGATTTCAACCAGGCAACGGCGCTGTGGGACGATCCAGGCATTATCGAGATTCCGATGGCGTTGGACGACGAGCCACGGTTTTTGGTGGTGGGCCGGCTGGGCGAAAAGCACTGGTCGGCTGTCATCACTTACCGTGGTGAACGGATCAGGTTGACCTCGGTGCGTCGGTCCCGGGAGAAGGAAATCGAGGGCTATGAAAGCGCGCGAATTTGAGAAGATGTTCGACGCCGGCAAGGATGTCGGCGGCTTGGTCGATTGGTCGAAAGCGCGGCGCCCCAACCTAGCGCCCAAGCGCGTCAATGTGGATTTCCCGGCATGGATGGTTGAATCGCTCGACCGCGAGGCCAAGCGGCTGGGCGTCACGCGCCAGTCGCTGATCAAGCTGTGGCTGGCCGACAAGCTGGAGCAGGGCTCGAAAGCGGCGTGAGACCGCGGCTGGCTGAATTCACCGGCATGAATGGCGACGCGGCATGCTTTCGCCGCCGCTGTCCTGCCTGATAGCATCGCGCACCGTCCCGTCCCGCCGAACAGGAGCGCGCGCCATGATCCTTAGCCCCATGATCCTTCGCCCATTAAGTTACCTCTGCGCGGCAGTCGTGCTGAGCGCCGGCCTGGCCGCGCCGGCCATCGCCGCCGAGCCGTGGGCCGCGCCGGCCATGCGCGGCACCTCGGTCGACGACTGGCGCGGCTGGAGCGTGCTGAACAGCGGCAAGGGCTATGCCGCCTCGCCCATGGGCCAGGTGCACTATCGCGACATCGGCCCGCGCGACGCCAAGCACACCATCGTGCTTCTGCACCAGTCTCCAATGTCGATGATCCAGTTCGCCCAGGTGCAGAACGCGCTGGCCGAGATGGGCCTGCGCGCCATCACGGTCGACACGCCCGGCTACGGCACGTCCGACCTGCCGGCCAAGCAGCCGACCATCCGCGAATACGCCGACAACCTGGTCCACGTGCTCGACCACGTGAAGGCCGACAAAGTCGTGGTGGCCGGCCACCACACCGGCGCGCAGATCGCCACCGCGTTCGCCGCCAACCATCCGGCGCGGGTCAAGGCCGTCATCCTGCACGGCGCGGCGCAGCTGACGGCCGAGGAAGGCGACGCCTTCCTGTCGGCCAAGCGCACGCCGCGCACGCCGCTGGCCGACGGTTCGCACCTGACCCGCTCGTTCCGCGCGCAAAGCCCGGACGACACCCAGGCGATCCTGGATGCCAAGACCTGGCTGGCGATCACCGGCTACATCCAGGGCCCCGACATCGGCCATTACGCCGCCTTCACCTACGACATGCTGCCCGACCTGATGGCGATCAAGGCGCCCGGCCTGATCCTGTCCGACGTCAAGGACAGCATCCACCACATCGACCTGCGGGTGGCCAAGCACCGGCCCGACTTCACGTACGTCGAATTCTCCAAGGGCGACCTGTTGCAGTTCATGGCCGAGCCGCAGCGCTGGGCCCAGGTGGCCGCCGACTTCGTCAACGGCCTGGAGTGATCGCCCGCGCCCGGCCGCTGCTCGGCACGCTGGTCAGCCTCAGCGTCGACGGCGTCGATGAAACGGCCGCGCACGCCGCCATCGCGCGCGGCTTCGCGGCGATCGAGAGCATCCATCGGCTGATGAGCTTTCACGAGGCCGCGAGCGACGTGAGCCGCCTCAATCGCGACGCCCATGCCTGCTGGGTGACGGTCGCGCCGGCCACCTATCGCGTGCTCGCGCGCGCCGGCGAGATCGCCGCCGCGACGGATGGCGTGTTCGACATCACCATCGCGGGCCGGCTGGTGCGCTGGGGCTTCCTGCCGCGGCCGGCCGATGCGCCCGCGCCGCAGGCCCGCGCAACCTGGCGCGACATCGCGCTGGCCGCGCCGGACCGCGTGCGCTTTGGCCGGCCGCTGTGGATCGACCTGGGCGGCATCGCCAAGGGCTATGCGGTGGACGCGGCGCTGGCGGCGATGGCGCTGCCCGGCACGGCCCAGGTGGTGATCAACGCCGGCGGCGACGTGCGCGTGGCCGGCCCTGCGCCTGAGCGGATCGTCTTGCGCGTGCCGGGCCACGACGCCGCCCAGGTGCCGGCGGTGGAGCTGATGGACGGCAGCATCGCCTCGTCGAGCGGGGCGGAGCACGCGCGCGTGCATCGCGGACGCCAAGGACGCCAGGTCGTCGGCCCGCATGTGCACGGCCGCACCCGCGCCCCGGCCGGAACGCGCCGGTTCGTCTCGGTGCTCGCCCCGGCCTGCATCGACGCCGACGCGCTAACCAAGGTGGCGCTGGTGCTGGGCCCGCGCGCCGCGCCCACGCTCCGGCGGTTCGGCGCGACCGCCTACCTGCACACCGCGCGCGGCGGCTGGCGGACCTTGGGCGCGGCCCCATGACGCGCGCCCGCGTTGCCGGGTGCCAGGGGGCGGATTAGGGTAACCCGCGCCGTTCTCCGATGGCGGAATGCCCCCGTGGCGGAATGGTAGACGCAACGGACTTAAAATCCGTTGGCCGGCAACGGCCGTGCCCGTTCAAGTCGGGCCGGGGGCACCACCGCGCAACTGAGGGCGCGCCGGGCGCCCGGCCCGGCCGGTTTCAACTTGACGGCGTGGCGCGCCCGATCCGCATCTTCCGCGTCAGCAAAATTGCCTGCCCTCGCCGCAGGTTTGGGTCGATAATCAGCGAACGGTCGCGATGCGACTGAACCCTGTGGCCGGCGAACGGGAGGAAAAGTATGGCAGCGACGTTTGACAAGAATGTTGGCTCGATCGACCGAGCGCTGCGCGCGGTTCTGGGCGTGCTGATGATGGCGTACACGTTCGTCACCTCCAATAACGGCGAATGGCTCTACGACCTGTTGGATCTGGTCGTTGGGGTGCTGGGGTTTTCGCTCGTCCTGTCCGCCATCTTGGCTCATTGCTGGGTCTACAAGCTGCTGGGCTTGAACACCTGCGCGGCGGATCAGTCGTAATCGCACGGGGCCGGGCCCGATCACATCGGGCCGCGGCACGATAAGCTGCCGGCCGCCCTCAGCCCGGCGCGGGCTTGCTGCCCGCCGCGCCGAAGTGGTCGAGCACCAGGCAGGCATCGACCACGGCAGCATCGAGCCGCGTGCCGCGGTCCTGCATCAACGTCTGCCGGACGACATCGGCGCCCAGGGCGCGGCGATAGGGGCGCGGTTGCAGCATCGAATCCACGGTGTCGGCGACCGCGATGATACGCGCGTCCAGGATGATGGCGTCGCCCTTCAGCCCGCGCGGATAGCCGGTGCCGTCCATGCGCTCGTGGTGCTGGTGGGCAGCGTCGGCCAGATTGAACGGGCTCTTGATCTCCTTGAGGATGTCGTAGCCCATGGTGGCGTGTTGGCGGATGAAGTCGTGTTCCAGCGGCGTCAGCCGGGTGACCTTCGACAGGAACTCCTGCGGAATGCCGATCTTGCCGATGTCGTGCATCATGCTGGAGAGGTACAGGCCATACAGCTGGTCCTGTTCAAGACCGAGGCGGGTGCCGATGCGCAGGGCGATGCCGGCGACATTGTCCTGGTGGCCGGCGGTATAGGAATCGCGCGCCTCGATGGCGCGGGCCAACGCCCCGGCGGCCTCGCGGTAGGTCTGCTCGAGCTTGACCAGGAACTGGTCGGCCCGCATCCGTTCGGCAAGAATATCGTCGAGCGGCGTGACGAAGCCGAGATACCAGGCGGGCCGGCCGTTCGCGTCGCGGCGGCCGCATTGGATGCCGACCTTGCAGGCCACCGCTTCGCCCCGCTTGGTGACGTAACGCTTCTCGTACGCGACGCGGTCGTCGCCCTCGCGCAGGTTGCGGTGCGCCATCTCGCTGATGTCGCGGTCGTCAGGATGGGTGATGTCGGCGATCGACTTGGTCAACAGCTCGTCGTGGCGGTAGCCGAGCAGTCGCAGGAATCCCTTATTGGCGCGAACCGCGCGGAACTCCGCGTCGGTCACCAGAATTCCAGCGACCTCGCTGTCAAACAGGTTTCCGAGCAGTTCGGCTTCCGAGAGTTCAAACCCCATGACGCTGAAGTCCTTGATTTGTGTGAAGGTATTCTGAAACAATT